>DATBWD010000278.1:0-3967 GCA_036515015.1 Tepidiformaceae bacterium | reverse complement strand
GTCATGCGGGAACTTCCGGGCCAGGGGCGATACCTCGTCGTCCAGCAGGATGGAGTCGTGGTGACGTTTGCAAAAGAGGCGCCGTCGGAGGTGAGCGTCGCACTCGACCATCGCGGCAACACATCGCGCGGTGGTAACGAGGAAGGGATGCTCGGGCTCGCGCTCGATCCTGAGTTCGAGGGAAACGGGTTCGTGTACATCTACTACAACGCGGCGGAGGGGGAGCGGCGGACGAGGCTCTCGCGGTTCGAGACGACGGGCGAGGGTGAGTCGTGGCGGATCGATGCCGGGACTGAACTGGTGCTGCTGGAGGTGCCGCAGCCCTTCGCGAACCACAACGGGGGCTCGCTCGAGTTCGGGCCGGACGGGATGCTCTACCTGGGGCTGGGAGACGGGGGCTCGGGAGGGGACCCGCAGGGCAACGGGCAGGACCCGACGACGCTGCTCGGGAGCATCATCCGGCTGGATGTGAGTGACGCCGGTCCGGGGCGACCCTATGCCATCCCGGCGGACAACCCCTTTTCGGGGGATTCGGCGCGGCGGAACGAAGTCTGGGCGTATGGCGTGAGGAACCCGTGGCGGTTCAGCTTCGACCGCGAGGCAGGGGTGCTCTGGGCGGGGGACGTCGGGCAGAACGCGCTGGAGGAGATCGACATCATCGTGGCCGGTGGGAACTACGGGTGGAACATCATGGAGGGCACGGAGTGCTTCCGCGGGTCGGACTGTAGCACCGAGGGGCTGACGTTACCGGTGGCGGAGTATGGCCGGGATGCGGGGTGCTCGGTCACGGGCGGGTATGTGTATCGTGGGGCGGCATTCCCGGCTCTGCGAGGGCTGTACCTCTACGCCGACTTCTGCAGCGGCCGCGTGTGGGGACTGGAGGCAGACTCTGCCGCCGGGGGAGCGGCGGTCGAGCCGGTGGTCCTGCTGGAAGCGGGGCCGTCGATCGCCTCGTTCGCCGAGGACGTTGCGGGTGAGGTGTATGCGCTGGCGTTCGACGGGGTGATTTACCGGGTCGTGGCCTGACCCGAGACGGGGCGGCCGATGCCCAGGTAGCGGACGCCCATGGCCTCGACCTTCTCACGGTCGAGCGCGTTCCGGGCGTCGACAAGGAGTGGGGCGACCGTCTTCCAGTCGAGCTCGGCGTAGGCGCGGTGGTTGGCGTGGAGTACGGCCACATCGAAGCCGGAGAGCGGCTCGGGGGCCGGATCGAACCCGAGTTCGCGCACGCCCGTTTCGCTGAGGAGCGCGTCATGGCCGAGGACTTCGGCGCCGAGGGCCTGGAATTCTCGCAGGAGGTCGACCGAGTTCGTGTGCGGAGTGACCGCGACATCGGGCCGGAAGGTGAGGCCGAGAATGAGGACGCGCTTGCCATCGAGGCCGCCGAGGAGTCCAGCCACGCGACGGGCGGCGTAGCCGGGCATTGAGTCGTTGACGCGGCGGCCAAGGGCTGCGAGGGAACTCGGACCGTCATCCTGCATCAGGAAGCGCGGATAGACGGGGATGCAGTGCCCGCCGACGCCAGTCCCAGGGACGTGAATGTGGCAGTACGGCTGGCTGTTGGCGGCGCGGATGACTTCGTTGATGTCGACGCCGTGGACGTCCGCGACCTGTGCAAGTTCGTTGGCGAGGGCGATATTGAGGTCCCGATAGACGCCTTCGGAGAGCTTGCCCAGTTCGGCCGCTTCGGCGCTGGCCAGTTCCATCACCTCGCCGCCGAGCACTTCGGCAAAGAAGGCGGCAGCACGGCGACCGGATTCCGGGTCGAGGCCGCCAACGACCTTCGGGTATTTCGCCAGGTCTTCGATGACGCGGCCCATGAGGAGGCGTTCGGGGCTGAAGGCCACGAACAGGTCCTCGCCGAGGCGGAGGCCCCCGGCTTCGAGGCGAGGCGCGAGGACGCGGCGGGTTGTCCCGACCGGGAGGGTGGTATCGAAGATGCAGAGGGTGCCGGGCTGAAGGCCGCGGGCGACTTCATCGGTCGCGGCGAGGAGGTTGCGGAGGTCGGCGAGGCCCTGGTCGTCGACATCGACGGCGACGGCGAAGAGCACCGCATCGCACTTCGCGACGGCGGTGCGGGTCTCGGTGGTCGCCGTGAGTTTTCCGCTACTGATTACCTCTTTGAGAAGCGCGGAGAGGCCGGCCTCATCGGGGATGGGGTTCTCGCCGCGGTTGACCATGGCAACGCGTTCGGCGTTGATGTCGCAGCCGAACACCTGATGGCCGAGGGAGGCGATCTTCGCGGCGACGGGGAGGCCAATGCGGCCGATACCGATGACAGCGACGTTCACAGGAGTTCCGCCACTTCCTGCACCGGGACGGGCATCCCTTCCGCGGCTGAACGGACGAGGGCCTCGGCGACGGCGAGGGCGGCCATGCCATCGATGGCGCTGACGGGCGGAGGCCCGTTTTCGGCGACGGCATCGCGGAAGCTTTCGAGTTCCACGCGGAGGGGTTCACGGTAGTTGGTTGGGTAGCGGGTCATGGGCCCCTCGGTGACTGCGGCGATGGCGCCTTCGGAGGCGGTCGCGGCGTAGTTTTCGAAGAACGCGAGCGATTGTTCGACGTAGTCCACAACGAACATGCCCTTTTCGCAAAGGACGGTGAGTGTCCGTTCCTTCGCCGGGGTGAGCCAGTTGATGTCGAGGATGCCAATCGGGCCGCCGTGGAAGTGGAGGACGCCGGTGAAGATGTCTTCGTTTTCGGTGTTGATGTGGCGCTCGGCGGCGGCGTAGACGCGCTCGACTTCGACCCCGAGGAGGTAGCGCATGATGTCGATGTCGTGGGGAGCGAGGTCGTGGATGACGCCGACATCGCGGATGCGCTGGGGGAACGGCCCGACCCTGCGGGCGAGTACCTGGAAGACGCGGCCGCCCTGTCCCTCGTCGAGGCGGCGCTTCAGTTCCCGGACAGCGGAGTTGAAGCGTTCGATGTGACCGACGGCAAGGATGATGCCCCGGGACTCGGCGGCACGGGCGAGACGGGCGGCGGCGGGGAGGGTGGCCGCAATCGGCTTTTCCACGAGGAGATGCACACCGGCCTCGATGACCTGCATGGAAACCTGCTCGTGGAGACCGGTGGGAACAACGACGGACACCATATCGGGGCGGGTTTCGGCGAGCATGGCGCCGAGGTCGGTGAAGCCGCGAAGTGGCCGGCCGGCCGTCAGCTTCGACACGCGGGCCGGGTCGGCATCCACGACGCCGACGAGTTCGACTCCGGGGAGGTCGGCGAGGACGCGGACGTGGTTCGCCCCCATGGAACCCAGTCCGACGACAGCGGCGCGCAGTGGGTCAGTCATTGATTCGAGGGTAGCCCGACGATCACGTGACGGCTAGTTCCGGACCGCGGCTTCGAGGGCCGTGGCAATGCGCTCGATATCGGAATCCGTGAGCGACGGGTGGACGGGGAGGCTCAGGACCTGTCCGGCGGCTTCTTCGGCTACCGGCAGGCTGAAATTGTCGTGGCCGAGTTGCTGCATGATGGGCTGCCGGTGGATGGGGATGGGGTAGTGGATAGCACTGCCCACCCCGGCCTCCTGGAGGCGTTGCTGGACACCGTCGCGGTCGGAGCGGAGGCGAATCGTGTACTGGTGGAAGACGTGGCGGTCGCCCAATCTCACTTCGGGCACGCGGACGGCGCCGTGCGGGAGTTCGAGCGCGGTGATGCGCCGAGAGAGTTCCTCAGCGTTGCGAATCCTGGCCTGGTTCCAGTCCTCGAGGTGACGAAGCTGGACGTTGCCGATGGCGGCGGCGAGGTCGGTCATGCGCCAGTTGAGGCCGAGATACTCGTGGTAGTAGCGGCGCTCCTGGCCGTGGTTGCGGATGATGCGGCACATGCGGGCGACTTCGTCGTCGTCGGTGGTAATGATGCCGCCTTCGCCGGTGGTCATGTTCTTCGTGGGGTAGAAGCTGAAGCAGCCCGAGCCGAAAGCGCCGGCGCGACGGCCCTGGTGCTCGGCGCCGTG
>DATBWD010000277.1:0-12952 GCA_036515015.1 Tepidiformaceae bacterium | reverse complement strand
GACACCGTGCGCGTGTTCAAGTCCGCCGATCCGCAGGCGAATATCCGCTTCCGGGGCGAGGACGTGCGGGCCGGCCAGGCCGTCATCCCGGCGGGGCGCGTGATCCGGGCGTCCGAGGTAGGAGTCCTTTCGAGCATCGGGCTGACTGAGGTGAGCGCGTATCGGCGCCCGGTTGTGGCGATTCTGTCGACCGGTGACGAGATCACGGCGCCGGGAGAACCGCTCAGGCCGGGAGCGATCTATGACGCGAACGCCCACGGCGTGGCGGCGCTGGTAAAGAAGTACGGCGGCACCCCCAGGCTGCTCGGGATTGCCCGGGACACCGTCGAGGATCTGACCGCGCACATCCGGGAGGGGCTTTCGGCCGACATGATCGTCACGAGCGCGGGGGTCTCGCGGGGCGACTTCGACGTGGTGAAAGACGTCCTCGCGCGGGAGGGTGCGATCGACTTCTGGACGGTGCGGATGAAGCCTGGCAAGCCGCTGGCTTTCGGGGCGTTCAGGAGCCCGGACGGCCGGAGCGTCCCGCACCTCGGGCTGCCGGGCAACCCGGTGAGTTCGGTTGTCTCGTTCGAACTGTTTGGGCGGCCGGCGATCTTCAGGATGCTCGGCCGAAGCGACTGGGAGCGCCCGACACTTCGTGCCATCACGCGCGACCGCGTGGTCAACAGCGACGGCCGCCGGTTCTACGCGCGCTGCATCGTCACGAAGGGCGAGGACGGCCGCTACTATGCCGACCTCACCGGCCCCCAGGGAAGCGGCATCCTGACAAGCATGAGCGCCGCGAACGCGCTGACCGTTATCCCGGAGGACCTCCCGGCGGCGGAACCGGGCGACGAGATCGAGGTCATGATGCTCGACTGGGACCACGCGCCGTAAGGCATCAGAGCCGCAGGCAGGCTTCCACGACCCGGGCACAGTCGAGCATTTCGGGGATGACGAGGTACTCGTCCTTCGTGTGCTGGTTGTAGCCTCCCCTCCCGATGACCACGCTGGCGATCCCCTTGCCGCGGAAGATACTGGCGTCGGTGCCGCCGCCCACCGGCTGAGGGTCGGGCTTGAAGCCCAGCGATTCGAGCACCGGGAAGAGCAACGTCCTCGCGGGGTCGTCCGGGGTGAGGGTGTAGCCGGGGTAGGCGAGGCCAAAGCGAGCGTCGATACGGGCGTCGGGGTGACGGTCCTGCACCTCCTCGACGCGACGCCGCGCCTTCGAGACGAGCGTCTCCACCTTCTCTTCGACCATGCTGCGCATCTCGCCCTGGATAAGCGTGTGCTCGGGGACGGCGTTGCGGACGAGCCCGCCCTCGATGCGGCCGACGTTCCCCGTCGTCTCGCTGTCGAAGCGGCCCTGGGGCAGGCCGGTGACGATCTCGGCGGCGATGGAGACTGCCGGGATGCCCTTTTCGGGCTCGACCCCGGCGTGGGCCGAGCGTCCATGGACTTCGATGTCGTAGGTGTAGTGGTAGGGCGCCTGGCCCTGGATGCTGGAGGGCGGGCCGCCGCTATCTATGACGAGCGCGACCCTCGACGTGATGCGGTTGAAGTCCATGTGTGCCGCGCCGACGAGCCCGATCTCCTCACCCCGGCTGATTGCGACCTCTATCGTCCGGCGTTGGGCGCGGTCCTCCAGCAGAGAGCGGATGACTTCGATGATGATGGCGCAACCGGCCTTGTTGTCGGCTGCGAGGATGGTCGAGCCGTCGGTCCGGATGATGTCGGGGCCATCCCAGATGGGCTTGATGCCGCGCCCCGGTTCGACCGTGTCCATGTGAGCCGAGAGGAGCAGCGGTTCGCCCTCGCCTTCGAGACGGCCGAGGACGTTCCCGTGGGCATCCTGTGATGCTTCCACGCCAATGCCGGTCAGTCGCTGCTCGAGTTCCCGGGCGATGGCGTCCTCATCGCCGGAGGGGGAATCGATGGCGACGAGGTCAAGGAACGTCTGGACGAGGCGGTCGCGGTCAATCACGGTCGGGGCTCCGATCAGGTTTGCGAATCGGAGGATACGAGGGGCGCACGGCGTTGGCTATGGCCCGGGAGTCGTTAACGACGCATTCACGAAAGTACGGCACGATAGGATCATGACAGTTGAAGCACCAGTAAGGGAGTTGAGGCTCCAAATCGCGTATAACGTCCGCCATCTGGGTGGGTACGCCACAAAGGACGGCAACCGGACGGCGAGCGATATCGTCCGTTCGGCAAGCCTCCATCGCCTCTCAGACGAGGCCATCGAACAGCTCTCGGCGCACGGAATCGGCGCCGTTGTGGACTTCCGCTCGACCGTCGAGCGCGAGCGCGACGTGACCCCCGACCTTTCCCGGCACGGGATCGAAGTCGTCCACGCACCCGTCTTCGAACAGGATGCGTCGCCCGTAGCGCTCGAGCGGGAGTTCCCGGGCTTCGCAAAGGTTTACGAGCGGATGCTCGAGATGGGGCGTTCGGCCTACAAGTCGCTCTTCGAACTGATTGCAGACGCGCCGACGGGGGTGCTCTTCCACTGCGCCGCCGGGAAGGACCGCACGGGCGTGGCCGCGGCCCTCGCGCTCGACCTCGCCGGGGTAGACGACGAGACGATCATCGACGACTACAGGGTCTCACGGTCGCTGCTCACGCCGGCGTTCCAGGAATGGCTGCCCCGAATCCACGAACGCGGCATGGACGAGAAGCGGGCGATGCAACTCATGGCGTCCAACCCGGAGGACATGCGGGCAACGCTGGCCCACATCCGCAACCGGTGGGGGTCGGCCGAGGGTTATCTCGAGGACATCGGGCTGTCGCTCGACGCCATCAGCGCAGTCCGAGCGCGCCTCGTGGCGTAGGCCCGGTTACTTTGCAGCGACGGCCACGGAGGAGCCGGTCTCGATACCGACGCCGGTGAGCATGGCATGGAGGCGGCGGGCGTTCTGCACGATCCGGCCCGCTTCTTCACCGACGGCCTGTTTGCCGTCGCAGAGCGCCTCAGCGGGGTTGGAGTGGATGTCGAACTCGAAGCCCTGCGCGCCGGCCGCGACGAACCCATAGGCCACGCGCTCGACCAGTTTGCGGTCGCCGGAACTGTGGCTCGGGTCGGCGATGAGTGGCAGGTGCGACTTCATCCGGACAAGCGGGATCATGGCGATGTCGGCGGCAAACCGGGTTTCCGATTCGAAGGCCTTGATGCCCCGGTAGCAGAGGATGACGTTGCGGTTGCCGTGTCCCACGCTTCGGCCTTCGCGGTCGAGGCCCGACATGATGTAGGCGGCGGCGCAGAGCCATTCGCTCATGTCGTTCCCGAATCCATGCTTGAGGACGATCGGGATGTCGAGGCGGGACAGTTCTTCGAGCAGGGGCGAGTACTGTGCGCTGCGCGCCCCAATCTGGATGACGTCGATGCCGGCCTCGAGGAACGCATCGAGGTGACGGAGGTCGATCAGTTCGGAGACGATGGGGAGGCCGGTGACTTCCTTCATGGCCCGCGCTATTTCGAGGCCACGGCTGAGTTCCAGCCCCCGGTAGTCGTAGGGACTTGTGCGCGACTTGTCCACGAATGCGCGGAGGACGTCGACGCCGGCGTCCCGGGCGATCCGGGCCGAATCGAGCGACTGCTGCTCCGTCTCGATTGCACATGGCCCGCCAAAGACGGTCAGGCTGCCGCCGCCAATGCGCGTCCCGTTGACTGTGATGATGGTGTCTTCGCGGTGGAAGCTGCGGCTGGCGTCCTTGTACTTTTCGGTGATGCGGATGACGCGGTCGACGCCTGGGAGTTCGGAGATGCGGCCTTCGTCGATGACGCCGGCGATGCCCTTGACGCCGATGACGGTGCTGTCGGTGCCGATGATGGTCTCGCAGCGCAGGCCGTAGTCGTGGGTGATGCGGTCGATGACGCGCTGCGTCTGTTCGGGGGTAGCGCCCCCGGCCATGTGGATGATCATTGTGGTCGCCGGTTCCCGGTTATGTTGTTGACATTGTGCATCGAAGGGGCGTTCCGGGGAACGCCCGCGGCAGGCACCGGGGTCAGAACAGCACCGAGGAAAGCCTGCGCTGGTATTCGCGCGTGAGGGGCGAGTCCATGCCGAGGATGTCGAAGACCGCGAGGACTGCCTTCCGCGCGGCGCCGTCGGCGAATCCCCTGTCGAGGCGGACGGATTCGATCAGTTCTTCGAGCGCGGCCTCGTAGTCTCCGCGGGCGGCCAGCATGACACCCCAGCGATAGCGGGCCCGGGGGTCGCGCGGGTTCGCGGCAGCCTCCGACTCGAGGTTCTCGCCGGCGTGCCTGGACGCGAAGTTATCGAGGAAGACGCGGTGGCGGAGCGCCTTGGCGCGCCGGTCGACCGGCGCCCGATCGAGGAGGCTCTCCGCCTCGTCGGTTTCGCCGCGGTCGAGGTGGATGGCGGCGAGGCCGACGATCGCGTCAGCGTTCGACGGCGACTGGGCGAGGATTTCGCGGAAGCGGCGCTCGGCGCCGGCGGTGTCGCCGGTGCGGGCAAGCTCTTCGGCTTCACGGGTCGCGCGCTCGGCGGGGCTGGGGACAAGTTTCTGGAAGAACGCGCGGACCTGAGGTTCGGGCACGGCCCCGGTGAACTCGGCCACCACCTGCCCGTTGCGGAAGGCTTTGACGGCCGGGATGCCCTGGATGCGATACGCCATTGATGTGCGCGGGTTTTCGTCGGTGTTGAGCTTGGCGAGGACGACCTCGTCGCCGTATTCGGCGGCAACCCGCTCGATCATCGGGCCGAGGACGCGGCAGGGGCCGCACCATGGGGCCCAGAAGTCGACCACCACGGGGCGAGAGTTGGACTCTTCGAGCACCGCGGTGGCAAAGGTCTCGTCGGTCACGTCGCGTAGGGCAGAGCCGGCTGTCACTGGTTGACCTCCAACCTGAGAAGTTGTGTCTTCGATCGTAGGGCAGCCGGGACGATCGCGGCTACGTCCCCCTGGGGGAAGGGTTTGGGGGACCAGGAGGGGGTGATCAGCGAGCCTGTAAGCCGGATTCTGTCCCACCCGAGGGTGGTGGCGACCATCTCTCTCGACGGCGCATCGCTGCGCCGCTCTAGCGGCCAACCCGGGAGTGATAACGGGCCGGGCGCCCTTCTCCCCTATTTGGCCTTGCTCCCGGTGGGGTTTGCACGTCCGCCCTGTTGCCAGGACGCCGGTGCGCTCTTACCGCACCATTTCACCCTTACCCGCGAAGCGGGCGGTATGTTTCTGTTGCACTTTCCGTCGGCTTGCGCCGCCCGGGCGTTACCCGGCACCGTGCCCGGTGGAGTCCGGACTTTCCTCCCCGTGAAGGGCGGCCGCCCGGCTCGCTGAACCTGTCCAGTGTATCACGGCGGGAGGAGCCGACCCTTAGACCCGCATGAACAGCTTCGCCTCGGCGCCGTCGACTTCGATGCGATCGACGATTTCGCGGAGGGCGGACTGGAGCTCATCGAAGCCGAGGGAGTCCCATTCGCGCGAAAGGTGGAGGCGCAGGCCTTCGATGCGTCGCTGGCGTTCGGCCTCGGTCTGGTGGGCTGCCAATCGCGCCCGGTTGTCGTCCAGTTCGTTTTCCAGTTCCTGCTGGATCCGGGCAAACTCGGCGCCGAGTGCCTTCATCCTCTCGAGACTGATATGGCCATGAGCTGCATCGGCGACCAGTTCTTCGAGTTGTCGCCGGTTGCGCCGGATCTTGCTCTCGATGCGCTCGCCCTGGCTCATCATGTCGAGGATGTAGGAATCGACATTGCCGGCGCGGCGGACACGCGTGACGCCCGGCGAGTCTTCCCGGAGCATCTCGTGCAGCCGCGCCTCGAGTTCCGAGGCGCGCTGGGTGTTGTAGCCGCAGGCGCTCTGATTCGTGCGGCTCTCGCACTGGTAGTAGCGGTAGGACGAGGAATGCTGCTCGCCTTCGCGGGTCGTCCACTTCTGGCGGCGGCTCACGCCGATCATCTTGTTGCCGCAGCGTCCGCAGAAGACGAGACCGCTGAGGAGGAAGGGCACCACCTTGCGCTCGGTGGTGGCACCCTTGTGTGACTGGAGGCGGTCCTGAACGAGGCGGAAGTCGTCGGCACTGACGAGCGCGGGATGGCTGCCCGGTACCTTCACGCCAAAGCGGCTATAGGTCCCGAGATACGCCCGGTTACGCAACAGGTCGCGGATGGTGACCATGCTCCACTTGCCACCACGCCGGGTCGGGATGTTCTCGTCGTTCAACTGGCCGGCGATCTTCCGGATGCCCATGCCCTCCTGCAGGTACAGCCGGAAGATGTAGCGGACAACGACTGCTTCTTCGGGCACGAGTTCAAGGCGGCTACGGGGTCCGACACGATAGCCGTAGGGCGGCCGCCCCAGGACCTCGCCGCGGACGGCCTTGCGGCGCATGGCGCTTCGTACCTTCTCCGAGACGGGAGTCCCATCGCCGCGGTCGGCCCACGTGGTGACGAGCTCGCGTGCGACCTCCCGGCCGGTCTGGGTCGAAATGACCTGCGCGCCGTGGCCTTCGATCATCAACAACGTCATCGCCGCCCGTCCGAGATCCGTGCCCAGCGCGGCCAGGCCGTCGACGACGACAACGGTGAAGCCACGATCGGCCCGCCGGAGGAAGTGGAGGAGCTGCTTGAATCCGGTCTGTTCGGGTTGCTGGTCTTCGGTGTCGAGGAACGTCGCGGCGACTTCGTAGCCCTGTGACGTGCAGAACTCGAGGAAACTGCGGTTCTGCTCCCCGACGGAGCGCCTGACGGTGCCCCTCCGGGCGCCTTCGACGAAGTAGCCTACCGCCTTCACAACCTCACCCCACGTAGAGAATGCGCTCGCAACTGGGGCACCGGGCGAGCATCGCGCCGGCGAGGGCGCGGGTACGGACGGCGTCGGGAATGCCGATGCGGCAGCCGGAGCAGATGCCTCCCTGGATCCTGACGACGACCTGGCCCGGTTTCCTGCGGCGCAGGTCCTCGTAGGCGCGGAGCGAGCGCGGGTCGATGGCCGACTTCTGGGCGGCGGACTTCGCTCCGGCGCGGGTAATGGCACCGAGCAGCGACTCCCGCTCGCCTTCCAGTTCCTTGCGGGTCGAAGCCCACGCCTCATCAAGGCGCACAACCTCCTGCCGCGCGGCCGCGAGGTCGCGGTCGGCGGCCTCTGCACGGTCGAGCACTTCGACGAGTTCGTCTTCGAGGCGGGAGCGCTGCGACTTCAGGACCTCGACTTCGTGCTGGATGCTGGTGAGTTCCTTCGGGTTCTTCACGGAGCCGTCGTACAGCCGCTTCTCTTCGGGGGAGATCCTCGCGGAGAGTGTCGCGACCTCATCTTCGAGGCGCCGTTGTTCCACGTGGACATCGTGCCGCCGGGACTCCGCCTCCGCGAGTGCGGCGCGTGCTTCCTCCAGTTCCTCACTACCTTCGAGGCGGCGTTCGACCTCGGAAAGGCGCGCCTTCAGGCGGGCGGCTTCATCATCGATTTCCTGGAGGGCGAGGAGTTCAGCAATCTGGCTCATAGGGCTAACCGTAACGCGAAGCGTAACGACCGCCTCCCATGGGGTAAACGCTCGCGCGGCCCCCAATGCCCGAATTTGCAGAATCGTTACGGACGGCCGTCGTTATGGTTGGCGGCGGGCGTCCCGGCGCGAGAGGGTATACTGGAAGCACCTCCAGCGGCGAGGTAAGTGCCCCCATGCAGTTCAACGTTTCCCAACTTCTGCGCGAACCCGTCGGCGCGACGCGCGAGTACACGCTGACGCCGGAACCGCCCGTCCACCGCGGGTCGGTGGAGATGATCCGTACACCGGACGGTGTGCTGGTGCGGGCCGAAGCCAACGTGCTTATAGAAGCCCAGTGCAGCCGCTGTCTGGCGCCATTCGCCTACCCGGCGCACATTAGCTTCGAAGAAATCTTCTACCAGCAGGTGGACGTGGTGACCGGCAGACGGCTGCAGAGCGACGACGCGGAGGCCGAAAGCTTCCTCATCGACGCGAACCACACGATCGACATTACCGAAGCCGTGCGGCAATATAGCGAGATGGCTGCAGCGATGCAGCCGCTTTGTCGCTCGGACTGCCCGGGGATATGTCCCGTGTGCGGACAGGACCTGACGATTGCAAGCTGTAACTGCGACCGCACTCCAGTGGACCCCCGGTGGGGCGCTCTCGCGGCGTTGATGCGATCTGATGATGGGTGATGAGTTAAAGGAGACCCGCCATGCCACCGCTGCCCAAGCGGAAATATCCGAAGTCCCGCCAGGGGAAACGGCGCAGCCACCTCGGCATCAAGATGCCGCACGTTATCGATTGTCCACGCTGCAAGAGTCCTCGACTGGCCCATCACGCGTGCCCGATCTGCGGCACCTACCGGGGCCGGGAAGCGATCATGCTCCCGACTCCCGACCTGGAAGGCTAGCCCCGGCTATATCGGCGGTGACGGCGTTCGTCGCCCTCGAAGACCCACCACGGCGGGACTGTGCGTTCGTGTTCCCCGGCCAGGGCGCTCAGTCCGTCGGCATGGGCAAGGAACTCTACGAACAGTTCCCCACGGCGCGCGAGGTGTACCAGCGCGCGGATGACCTGCTCGGCTTTTCGCTGAGCAAGCTGTGTTTCGAAGGGCCGGAGGCCGACCTCCAGCAGACCCGTAACGCACAGCCGGCGATCGCCGTCACCAGCCTGGCGCTGCTCAAGGTGGCGACCGAGGTCTCACCACACCTGCTCAGGCGGCCCGCATTCGTCGCGGGCCACTCGCTCGGCGAATACTCGGCGCTGGTCGCCGCCGGGGCGCTCCCGTTCGACGAGGCGATCCGCCTGCTCCGCATCAGGGGTGAACTCATGCAGGCAGCCGGGGAGAAGAGCCCCGGGACCATGGCAGCCGTGCTCGGGCTGGACATCTCCGACTGTGAGGACGTCTGCCGTGAGGCCGGCGCCGAAATCTGCAACATCAACGCCCCGGGCCAGATCGTCATCGGCGGGAGGCGCGAGGCGGTCGTCCGCGCGCTCGACTACGCAAAGGCGCGAGGCGCCGCGAAAGTCATCCCGCTGAGCGTGAGCGGGGCATTCCACAGTTCGCTCATGCGGACGGCTGCCGATGGGATGGTGCAGGCCGTCGCCACTGCGGGCATCAGCGACCCTTCCGTACCGGTGATTGCGAACTGCACGGCCGTGCCGATTGCGAACGAAACGGCGATCCGCCATGAGCTGGTGGACCAGGTGTGCAAGCCCGTGCAATGGAGCAGCACGGTAGACTACCTCGGCACGCAGGGCGTGGAGACGTTCATCGAGTTCGGGCCGGGCCGGGTGCTGACGGCCATCATCAAGCGGATGCTGCGCAGGTCGAACTGCATCAACGTCAACGACGCCGAATCCGTCCGCGTGCAGCTGTAGGAGCACGAAGTGGGAAACCTGGATGGGCGCGTTGCCCTCGTGACCGGAGGCTCGCGCGGGATTGGCCGCGCAATCTGCCTCGAACTGGCGCGTTGCGGCGCCAGGGTGGCGGTCAACTACCAGTCGAGTGAGGGCGCCGCCCGGCAGGTGGTGGAGGAGATCACTTCGGCCGGCGGAGAGGCCATCGCCATCGGCGCGGACGTATCCATCCCCGAGGCGGCGGCGAGGCTCGTGAAGGAGACCGTGGACCGGCTGGGCGCACTGGACATCCTCGTGAACAACGCCGGGATCACCCGGGACGGCCTGCTGATGCGGATGTCCGAGGCGGACTGGGACGCCGTGCAGAACACCAACCTGCGAGGGGCGTTCCTGGTGACGAAGGCGGCCATGCGGCCGATGCTCAGGGCGCGAGGGGGCCGGATCATCAACATCACCAGCGTGGTGGGAGTGATGGGCAACGCGGGGCAGGCGAACTACGCAGCGGCCAAGGCCGGGCTCATCGGCTTCACCCGGGCGGTGGCCCGCGAAGTGGCATCCCGGTCGATCACCGTGAACGCGGTGGCGCCGGGCTTCATCAAGACCGACATCACGGCCGACCTCACAGACGCCCAGAAGCAGGCGGTGATGGCACAGGTGCCGCTGGAGCGCTTCGCCGAACCGGAAGAAGTGGCCCCGCTCGTGGCGTTTCTCGCGAGCGAAGGCGCGGGGTACATCACCGGGCAGGTTATCCACGTCGATGGCGGCATGGTGATGGCATGACCGACAGCGTCATGCGGAGGGCACGGTACCTCGTCCTGGAGGCCCTGTACGAGTCCGAAACCTCCGACCATGATGCGGAAACGGCCTACAATCGGCGGCTGCGGGAGATCGAGGAAGAAGACCCCGACCTGGCCGAGCCGGGGCCGAGCGGTTTCGGGCGAGGAGTCTTGCGTGGTGTGCTGAAGCGACGCGCCGAACTCGACGACTACATTCAATCGGCGGCCACGCAGTATCCTGTCGAGACCCTGGCCGTCGTTGACCGAAACATTCTGCGGCTTGCAATATGGGAGCTGCTTTCCGATAATTCGGCGCCGGTCGCGGCGGTAGTCAACGAAGCCGTCGAGCTGGCTCATCGATATGGTGGCGAAAGCTCTCCGGGGTTCGTGAATGGCGTACTGCGGACCGTAAGTTCGAACATCCAGGTCGCGCGAGCGGCCAAAAGGCCGCCAGAGGCGGAATCTGAAACCCCAGAAGATCAGGAGAATTAACACGTGGCCACTGTTTTCGAACGGGTCCGCTCCATTGTGGTGGAGCAGCTTGGCGTGGAGGAGGAGGAGGTCGTGCTGAACGCGTCGTTCGTGGACGACCTGAATGCAGACTCACTGGACCTGGTAGAGCTCATCATGTCGTTGGAAGAGGAATTCACCTCGGACGGCGTTGAGCTCGAGATTAGCGATGAAGATGCCGAGAAGATCGCTACTGTCCAGGACGCCGTAGACTATCTGAAGGACCACGGCGTCGAGGACAAGTAGGGGAGCTGCCCGAGAGCCCCTGGCGGGTCCCCGGCCAGGAGGCACGAACCTTTGGAATTCCTAGGCATCGGCTACCAGGAGCTCCTGCTGGTGCTCGTCCTCCTGCTGGTCGTCGTCGGGCCGGAACGGTTGCCCTCGATGGCCTACCAGATTGGCCGTGCCGTGCGGCAGATGCAGCGCTATGCGCGCGCTGTCCGCAGCGAATTCAGCGACGAGTTCGACTACCTCGAAGAACAGTACCGGACGGTCAAGGGTGAAATCGACACCACGCGTTCGGGCCTGCGCGAGCAGCAGTCCCGGTTCGAGACTGAGATGCGGGATTCGACGAAGGAGCTCAACGAGCCGCTGATTCCATCGGAGACGCCCAGCGCTGCAATGCGCGCCAGGCTGCCCAAGAAGGCCGCTGGGGGCGCCGCGGAAACGGCCGCGACGGCGGCTCCGGAGGTTCCGGCGTCTGCGCCCGCCGCCACTGAAGCGAAACCGGAGGAACCGGCGGAGCGGCCGCCGCTTCTCTTCTAGCCATGACCGCTGCGCCCGAACTGCCACCCCCCATCGAGACGGTCCGCGACTACCGAGGCGGGCCGGAAATGACGCTGATGGAGCACCTGAAGGAGCTCCGAAACAGGGTCATGATCTCGGCTGTGGCACTCCTCATCGCCACGCTGGTCTGTTTCTTCTTCTGGGAGACGATCCTGGGGTGGCTGCTCGAGCCGGCGCGGGCGCAGGACCCCAACTTCCGAGTGGCGAGCTTTTCGCCGACCGACCGAATTGGGGTGCTCTTCCGGATAGGCCTGTACGGGGGCGTGCTGCTTTCGTCACCGGTGATCGCCTACGAGGTGCTGGCATTCATCATCCCGGGCCTGACACCGAAGGAACGGAAGATGCTATTGCCGGGGCTGTTCGGCATCATCTTCTTCCTCCTGGCCGGGATGGCGTTCGCCTACTGGGTCATCCTGCCGGTCTCGCTGGACTTCCTGCTGGACTTTGGCGAGGACCAGTTCGACGACGTGATCCACGCGCCGGCGTACATCAGCTTCGTGACGCGAATCATTTTCTGGGTAGGGCTTTCCTTCGAACTGCCGATGGTGTTGGCGCTGGCGGCGAGGCTGGGGCTGGTCACGTGGAGGGCGCTCCTCGGATTCTGGCGCTACGCCATCATTGTTGTCTTCGTGCTCGCCGCGATCGTGACGCCGACGCCGGACCCGATCACGCAAACGTTTGTGGCCGGGCCACTTCTTGGCCTCTACTTCGTCGGCGTCGTGCTGGCGTACTTCTTTGGTCAGCCGCGTCCGAAGCCAGAGCTGGTCCAGTAATGGCTCATGCCCCCGGCCCGGGAACGATGAGCCTCACCGGGGCTGTTGGGGGCGTGTTCAGCGGCCTCACTGGAGTCGGCGGAGGCGCGTTGATGGTCCCCTTGATGACCGGGGTGCTGAAGATGCGCCAGCACACGGCCCACGGCACGTCGCTGGTGATCATCGTGTTCGCGGCGATTGCCGGCTCACTGACCTACATGGCGAATGAGGGCGTCCTCTGGGGGCTGGTGGCGGCGCTGCTCGCCGGCTCGCTCATTGGCGCCTACACCGGGGCGCGGGTTGTCCAGCACGTGCCCGGGATGCGCCTTCGCCAGGCGTTCGGCGTGTTCCTGCTCATCGTGGCGGTGCGACTCCTTATCGTCCGCGACCTCGACCCCATGTTCGACGTCTCCGGGGCGAGCGAGTGGCTCGCGGGTGCGGGCATCGGCCTGGCTGGAGGGCTCGCGGCCGGGGCGCTGGGAGTGGGCGGAGGCGCGATCTTCGTGCCGGGTCTGGTGATCCTCCTGGGGACGGGCCAGCACGCCGCCCAGGGCGTGTCGCTCGAAGTCATCGTGCTGACGGCGATCGTCGGGGCGGCCACGCATCACCGCCACGGGGACGTCGACTTCCGCGCGGCGCGCTGGATGGTGCCGGCAGCCATCCCGGCAGGGGTCGCTGGCGGATTGATCGCGAGCGCGCTCGATGCGAACGTACTCCAGCGCATCTTCGCGGTGGTGATCCTGGCTGTCGGAGCGCAGATGGTCATCTCGGGGACAAGAGCCATCCGGCGGGGGCGGATCGAGCCACTGCGGGCCTCGGAGGCCGGCATCGAATGA
>DATBWD010000276.1:0-9808 GCA_036515015.1 Tepidiformaceae bacterium | reverse complement strand
GTCGGGGGTCATCAATGCCGCCGGGCCGTGGGTGGATGCGGTGAACCGCGTAGCCGACCTTCCAGCTCCCGAACTGCTGGGTGTGACACGGGGCACGCACATCGTGGTCGATCCGGGCCGGCGGCTGCCGAGGGAAGCCATCCTGTCGACGGCGCGATCCGACGGCCGTGTGCTTTTTGCCGTGCCCCAGGACGGCCTGCTCCTGTTTGGCACGACGGACCTCCGTTATGAGGGCGACCCCGGCGATGTCCGCCCCACCAGGGCCGAGGTGGACTACCTGCTGGCCGAAGCACGCCACCTGCTCCCGGGGCTGGACATTACCCTTGCGCAGGTCCGCTATGCATATGCGGGGCTGCGCCCGCTGCAGCGGGTGGAGGGCGGGCCGGAGGCGGCCATCACCCGCAGGCACGAGATCATCGACCACGGGGCAAGCGGGGGCGCACGCGGCCTCTACAGCGTCGTCGGGGGGAAGCTCAGTGCCTTCCGGCCGCTCGCGAGGGAGGCGGCGAAACTGCTCGGCGCCGCAGTAAGCCCGGGGCTCGAAGACGAACGCCCGGAAACGGACTGGAGGAGCGCGCTGCGCTCATCGCGGCTCCCGGGGCCGGCACGCCGACACCTGCGCCAGTACGGCCGCGCCATCCCGGAAATACTCTCCCTGGGCGGCGAGCCGCTCGGCGGGAGCGACGCCTTCGTGGCAGGCGAGGTGTTGTTCGCCGCCAGCCATGAGCATGCATCGACGCTCTCGGACATCCTCATGCGGCGCACAGGAATGGCCTGGAACGGCTACCGCGGGCTGGAGTGTCACCGCGACGCGGCACGGCTCGCGGCCACGGTGCTGGGCTGGGACAAGGGTGAGGTAAAGCGACAGGTGGCGGCCTTCGAGGCTGACGTGGCGTATCATTTACCTGTAGCCGACAGTCTCCCGGCAGTGAGCAACGAACCTTGCACCAGCGCGTCGATCTCGAAGAAGTAATCGCCCAGGCAGCGGACTTGATGCGGGCCTCGAACCATACGGTGGCCCTCGTTGGCGCCGGCATTTCTGCCGAAAGCGGCATCCCGACCTATCGCGGGACGGGGGGCCTCTGGACGAAGTTCGGCGAGCCGACGATAGATGGCTGGGAGCTGTTCAATAGGGATCCCGAGGAGTGGTGGCGGCAGGCCATCGCCCGGCGGGCCGGCAGCGAATTCAGCCAGGCCATCGAGGAGGCCAGGCCAAATGCCGGTCATGTCGCGATGGCAGATCTCGAGAAGATGGGGCGGCTGGCCCACATCATCACCCAGAACATCGACAACCTGCACCAGGCGGCGGGTTCGACGCACATCACCGAGATCCACGGCAATCGCGCGAAGGTGCGCTGCATGAACTGCGGCGGCAGGGACCGGCTCGAGACGATCAGCCTCGATCGGCTGCCTCCACTTTGCCCCGAATGCGGCGGCATCCTCAAGAACGACACGGTGATGTTCGGCGAGCCAATCCCACAGGACGCCCTCAACGAGTGTTACCGGCAGGCGGCGATGGCAGAACTGTTCCTGGTGGTGGGCACATCGGCCGTCGTCTACCCGGCGGCCGAGTTTCCAATGATGGCGAAGCGCCGCGGAGCGCCGCTGATCGAGGTAAACCCAGAAGAAACGGCGTTAAGTGACATTGCCGATGTGGTCATTCGCGCACCGGCCGGGACGGCACTCCCAGCGATCGTTGATCTGCTGCGGGAGTAAGGCCGGCGGGATCGTTTTCTTAGTCTTTCATAGCGCTTTGTAGATTCGAAAACTGCCCGAATCGCGGCCCGTTCGCGCTCTCAATACTTCCGAGTGGCGGCGAGGGAAATGCGAAGGAACACCCGGTTGCGGCCGGGATGCAGGCGCGTGCACGGGACATTGATGAGGCGGCTCGCAGTGAAGAAGTAGTGAAGCACCCTTTAGAGCCTCTTTACAGCGACGAATCTGCAAGTAGCTCCAACCGTAGGAGTGCCCGGAAAACCGTGACCCCGGCCGGTGGAGGCCAACTCGCTTCGGCGGGATTCGCAGGCAGGGCAAACGGGAAGGCGAAGGGCCGATCGCACAAAGAAGTCGCGAGAGGCGCCCAGCCGGGGAGGCCCGGGAACGACGGCGGCGGGAGACAAAACGCCACGGGCACAAGCCCAGAACAAGGAAGAGGTAGGAGAACATTATGTCGAAGCTCAGCATGTGGGCAGCCAAGAAGGTCGTGCAGTTCAAGCATCGTGATGAAGAGGCCCAGGGCCTGGCCGAGTACGGCCTGATCCTCGCCCTCATCGCGGTCGTTTGTATTGCTGCCCTGACCCTTCTCGGCGGCAACATCGCCACGATGCTCAACACCCTGGCCGCCGCAATCGTTCCGTAAGCAGACCAGGACCAAACGGGTGGGACGGCTCGTCGAGTCGTCCCACTTCAGTTAAAGGGCAAGCAAAGCGAAGGGAAGTACAGCTGTGAGCAAGAAAATGGTTTGGCTCCTGCGCAAGGCCTCCGCTGGCGCCAACAACTTGCGAGAACGTGTACGAACCTGGCGCAGTGAAGCCGGCCAGTCGCTGGTCGAGTTTTCACTCGTGCTGCCGATCATGCTTCTGCTGCTCTTCGCCCTGGTCGATTTTGGCCGGGCGTTTCACACGTGGCTTGTGGTCACCAACTCAGCAAGAGAAGGTGCACGGGCCGCGTCAGTACAGAAGCCCGAGTCGGAAGTCCGAGCACGGATCGACGAGACCCTCGGCGGGCTGGATTCGAGCAAGCTCACCGTCCAGCTGACGAACGTGCAAGGCACACGCGGACAGACCGTCGAAGTGGACCTCACGTACGACTTTCAGTACGTGACGCCCATCGGCGGCATTCTCGGTTTCGTGAGCGGCGGTACTCTCGCAACTCCAACGATTGGTGCAAGCACATCGATGCGTCTGGAGTAGCGCCAGGCCGGGGCCGCCCCGTCCCGGAAAGTTCCAGCTTCCATGACCAGTGCTGCGGCCATCTCCCTGAGATGGCTCGCCTGGTCGTGGGATGCGTGGAAGCGGCCGGAAGGCCGGAGGACGAAATTCGGGGTTATGGATCTTCAGCAGCATCTGCGGTGTCGCAGGCGCTCACTCCCAACCGACACCAGGACTTTTTCACAGCGCACGACCCAAGCCGGGAAAGAGTGCGCGAGGCGACCTATAGGCGGGCGGAGAGCCAGCCGATATTCGTAGGGGAGGACCCAAAACATGTCACGAACTATTGCAGCAGCAAGCGGAAGTTCAGGCCGTAATCGCGGCGTCCTGATGCTGGCCGCGTTGTTCGGGATCTTGAGCGCGGCGCTCGTGCTCGCCTTCCTGAGCAGCCAGGACGGCACAGGCGAAGGTTTCGGAGGCCTGCCGGCCGACGAAAGCACCGTCTCGGTGCTCGTGCTCACCAAGAACGTCGAGGTCGGCGAGGTCATTACCGATGACATGGTGACGACGCGCAACTTGCCTCGCAGCGTTGCGCTCCCCAGCGCGCTGAACGACCGCAGCCAGATCGTCGGCAAGCTGGCGACAGCGCCGCTCTTCCAGGGAGAGCAGGTGCTCCAGCCGAAGGTGACGACCTACGAGGGCCAGAACACCCTTTCGTTCAAGGTGCCAAACGGCATGCGAGCGCTTTCGGTGATGGTCCCGCATGAAGCGTGGATTGTCGGCGGCCTGGTGCAGCCGGGCGACCGTGTGGACGTGATGGCGATCATCACGCTCGTTACGACGGACCCGCTGACCGGCGACGAAGAGACGCGCGCAGGGGCCGGCATCATCGCGGAGAACGTGGAAGTGCTTGCCGTCTCGCAGCAGATCATCAAGTCGATACCGAACACGGACGTGATGACGGACGACGGGGCGGAAGCCGAAACGGGCACAGACACGGCGGCCGGTGCGGGGGACTTCGCGAAGGACCCGACCGAGGAGGCCGAGTCCTATGAGAAGTCCGTATCGGTGACGCTGGCAGTCACGCCCGAACAGGCTGCCTACATCGGTGTCGTCGATGCGATGCGCGACGACGTAGCGCAGTACAGGCTGCTCGTACGCCAGAAGGGCGATGACTCGCCTCTGACGGGCGTGTCGCAGTGGACGCTGAACGACATCCTGGGCGTGAAGCAGTAAGTCAACCCGAACGGGGCCGCTCTCCGGGGCGGCCCTCCAATCCAGGCACGCGGTGGTCCCCGGGTGCAAATCGACGGTGGAGGAACAGACTATGGCGAGGGTACCGCAGGTCATCGTGGTGGACCCCGAGCGCGACAGCGCGATGGAAGTCCAAAAAATGCTCACGAACCTGGGCTTCGCGGTGATCGGAAGTGCGGGCTACGGGGTGGAGGCGCTGACGATGGCGCTTCAACTCCATCCGGACATCGTTCTCATGCGGATAGAGGAGCCACTGGTCAGGCCGATTCAGACGCTTTCGAAGCTGACGGACGGGCGTCCAGACCTGCCGATCGTGGTGTTCTCAACGGAAGCGAATATCCGGCTGATGCGCCAGTCGATGGTCTCAGGCGCATCCGATTATTTGCAGGAACCACTCGTCGATAGTGAAGTCGAGAACTCCATCATGCGCGTGCTCGAACGCAAGGAGCGGGAGAGGATGCGCCGGCGGGGGGAACTCGAGGACCCGATACCGCAGGGCACGATCATCACCGTGTTCGGAGCCAAGGGCGGCATCGGGAAAACCACCATCGCCTCGAACCTGGCGGTGGCGCTGTCGATCGAGGCGCATCAATCGGTCGCGCTGATCGACATGGACACCCGCTTCGGCGACGTCGCCATCACGATGGACATCCCGGTGGAGCGGTCTATCGCGGACCTGGCACGGAACCTCGACAACATCGACCGCAACACGCTGAAGGACTACCTGGTTCAACATGAGTCCGGAGTGCGGATCCTCCCCGCGCCGACCAGGCCGAGCGACTGGCGGAATCTGAATGCCGACCACATCCGCGACGTGGTCGACATCCTTGCGCAGACGCACGACTTCGTGATCCTCGACACGCCCGGGACATTCAACGAGATCGTGGCCGCGGCCATCGAGATCGGGACGATGGTGCTGTTGGTGACGACGCTCGACATGGCGAGCATCAAGGACACGGTCCTCGCGCTGGAGATGCTCCATGAGCGCTTCCCGAACGACGAAGAGCGGATCAAGGTGGTCCTCAACCGTTCGGGAATGGACACCGGTGTGCGGGAGCGCGACGTGGAGCGGACGCTGGATTCGCCCATCTGGTGGCGGATTCCGCAGGACAACGAAGTGGTGCGGGCAGCCCAGCTCGGACGGCCGATCGTAATGAGCCGGCCGAAAAGCAAGGTTGCCACGGAGATCCGAGAAATTGCGCGGGCTCTCGCCGGCATGCGCAACAGGAGCCGGAAGACCCGGAACGAAGGCGGCCTGAGCAAACTCATGCCGTTCTTCAAGAAGTCGGCCTAGTACACCCCGCGGGGTGCAGGAAGGGGAAACCACGTGGCGGAGCAAAGCAGGGATTTCGCACTGGAAGACGACGACGAGGAGTTCGATTGGCCGGGTGAACGGCGAAGGATGATTCCGGAGAACCGTCAGCCGGGCGGCGCGGCGGACCCGCGCGGCGGAGCGACGCCTGAAAAGCTTCGGCCCGCGCGCCAGTTCGGCCAGACAAAGCGGCGATGGGGCATGGGAGTCGACCTTCCGCCCGCGCCGAGTACGGGAGAGCAGGAAGGCGAGGAGGAGGAGCGCCAGGCGCGATTCCATCGCGGCGGGCCCGCTTCCCAGCCGCCCGTGCGGGGAATCCCAGATGTCAGCCAGCCGCCTGTGCCCGTCGGACGGCCACAGGCAGAGGTGAGAGCCGTCGGCGATTCCGTTACCAAGGGCAACCCGCAGGCGGAGGCAACGAAGATCCGCCTGCACGAACTCTTGATCGACGAACTCGAGCATGGCGCCCTCGAAAACCTGCCGCCCGAACAGCAGCGCGTCGCGGTCGCCAAGGCCGCGCGGGAGCTGATTGCCCAGGAAGGGTTGTCGCTTGGCGGCGCGAGCCGCGACGAACTGGTGGATGCCGTTTGTGACGAGGTCCTTGGCCTCGGCCCGCTGGAGCCCTTGCTGCGCGACCCGAACATCAGCGAAGTCATGGTCAACGACATCGACAAGATCTACTTCGAGCAGGATGGGCGGATCTTCCGCAGCCCGGCGCGGTTCCGGGACAGGCAGCACGTGATGCGCATCATCGAGCGCATCGTGGCGCCGCTGGGCCGGCGCATCGACGAATCGAGCCCAATGGTGGACGCGCGCCTTCACGACGGTTCCCGCGTGAACGTGACCATCCCGCCGATTTCTCCCAAGGCGGCGAGCATCACGATCCGGAAGTTCCGTTCGGACAAGATGAAGATGGCCGACCTCATCGGGGTCGGTTCGCTGAGCGAGTCGACAGCGGACTTCCTGGCGATGTGCGTGCGGGCTCACCTGAACATCATCGTGAGCGGCGGCACCGGCACCGGGAAGACGACTCTCCTGAACGCGCTTTCGTCGTTCATCCCTCACACCGAACGCATCGTGACGATCGAGGACCCATCGGAGTTGAAACTCCAGCAGGAGCACGTCATCACGCTGGAGGCGCGGCCGGCGAGCCTCGAAGGGAAGCACGCGGTCAGCCAGCGCGAGCTCGTCCGGAACACGCTTCGTATGCGCCCGGACCGGATCATCGTCGGCGAGGTCCGCGGCCCGGAAGCATTCGACATGCTGCAGGCCATGAACACCGGTCACGATGGTTCGATTTCGACCATCCACGCCAACAGTCCGCGCGACGCCGTCGCCCGTATCGAGAACCTGGTGCTGACGGCCGGCATGGACCTGCCGGCGCGAGCGATCCGCGAGCAGATCGCGGCGGCCATCCACGTCTTCATCCAGATTTCGCGGCTCCATGACGGTTCGCGAAAGGTGACGCATGTGACGGAGATCAGCGGCATGGAGGGCGAGACCATCACCCTCCAGGACATCTTCCTGTTCCAGCTCGACCACGTGGACGAAGCAGGGAAGGTACACGGTTCGATGAAGCCCACAGGCATTCGCCCCAGCTTCGTCGAGAAGTTCGACCTCGCGGGGATCGATCTACCTCCAAACCTGTTCGACAGCGGAAGGGAGTGGTAGGCAATGTTGCTCTTCCTCTCAACGGCGGCAGTAGGCGCCTTCGCCTTCACCATCACGCTCTGGGCGACGGGCATCGGGTCTGCGGCACAGGTCCAGGCCTCCGAGCGCCTTTCCCGGATGCGCCAACCACAGAGCATCGAGTCATCGGTCCCCGGCATCAGCCTTAAGCGGCGGGGCGGCATCCGCATGGCCGGGATCAGCTTCGTGTCGTCGGACCTGGTGTTGCAGTGGACGCGCCAGCTGGAGCGAGCGGGACTCACCCTGAACGTCAGGGAGTACCTGATTCTCCGGGTTGCGGTCGGGCTTCTCCTCGGGGCAGTGACGACAATAGTGGTGCCCTACCCCATCCTGGGGTTCGTGCCGGCGGTGCTCGGTTATATGGCCGTGGGCATGTGGGTGAACATGCGGATCAAGTCGCGTCGCCACAAGCTCGAGCACCAGATGGTGGAGATGCTGCAGATGCTTGCGAGCGGCCTGCGCGCGGGTTTCGGCCTGCTCCAAGGGCTCGAAAGTACGGCCGAGCAGCTCCCGGAGCCGCTCTCTATCGAACTGCGCCGGACGCTGCGCGATACGGCGATGGGCGCCAGCGTGGAACAGGCGCTGACGGCGCTCAACGAACGCGTGGGCAGCCCGGACTTCGACATTGTGATCACTGCCATCCTGATCCAGCGGTCGGTCGGCGGTAACCTGGCCGAGATCCTGGACAACGTGGCTCACACCATGCGGGAGCGCGAGCGGATCCGCGGAGAAATCCGGACGCTCACGTCGCAGCAGCGGCTGACGGGCTTCGTCATCGGCGGCATCCCAATCGGACTCGGGGTCATCTTCATGATCATCAGCCCGGACTTCACCGGGCGGCTGTTCACGGAGCCGATGGGACGGGTGATGCTGGCCGGGGCGGTGGTCCTGGAGAGCATCGGCTTCTTCATCATCAGCAAGATCGTCAACATCGAGATTTGAGGAGGCTGCCATGCCGTACCTGATTGCCTTCGTGACATTCCTGACGGTGACACTCGCGGTCTACGGCGCGATGTCGAAGTCGGTGCTCAGTCCGGTCGAAGCCCGTCTTGGCGGGCTCCGCTACACGCGGCCCGGGCGGCAGGCTGTCGTGGACCCGGATTCGAGCTTCCAGGTTCGTGTGCTGAGGCCCATGATGAAGGGCCTCGGGAAGCGAGCCAACGGCGTGCTGCCATCGACAATGGAGCAGAAGCTGCAGGGGTTGATCCAGAAGGCCGGACTCAAGATCGCTCCCGGCCAGTTCATCCTCGTCGTGGCACTGCTGGCGGGCGTGGCGCCGCTCATCCTCGCCATGATGATGATCGCGGGCGGACAGAGCATGAAGATCGTCCTGATGTTCTGGGGCGCGATGGTCTTCGGCGGGCTCTACATCCCGCGGGTGTGGCTGCTTTCGCGGATCAAGCGCCGGCAGAAGGAAGTCTGGCGAGCGCTGCCCGACGCGTTCGACCTGATCACCGCTTCGGTGGAGGCCGGACTGGGCGTCGACGCGGCCTTTGCCCGCGTGGTCGACAAGGTGAAGGGGCCGTTCGCCGAAGAGCTTGCACGGACGATGCGTGAAATCACCCGGGGCCGCTCGCGACGCGACGCCTTCCTCGACATGTCCGAGCGCATCGGCGTCGACGAGTTGCGCTCGCTCGTGAACGCGATTGTCCAGGCTGAGACCATGGGTATTTCGCTGGGAGCGGTCATCCGCGTGCAGACGGGTGTGATGCGGACGAAGCGGCGGCAGAAGGCGGAAGAGCAGGCGTTCAAGGCGCCCATCAAGATGGTCTTCCCGCTGGTCTTCTGCATCTTTCCCGCGATAATGGTCGTCATCGGCGGGCCGGCGGTCCTCCAGATCATGGAGTCGTTCTAGGGCTTTGCTCGTTTCGAATGCCACAACGGGAGCGCGACTGGCAGAGCGCGCGGAGAGTGCGACCAACCACTGGACGCGCTTCCGCGGGCTCATGCTTCGCCGTGACCTTCCCGAAGGCGAAGGGCTCATCATCCGCCCCTGTGGCTCGATCCACATGATGTTCATGCGATTCCCCATCGACGCCGTGTTCTTCGACAAAGAGGGGCGGGTCACCCGCGTGGCCCGGAACGTCCGTCCGTGGACGGGGATGGCCATGGGTGGCCGCGGCGCGAAGGGTGTCATCGAATTGCCGGTTGGCGCAGCCACCGGTGTCGAGCCTGGTCACCACCTGCAATTCGGCAGCTAGACGAAACGGTCCGGGAACAGGAGCACGACGAGCCCTCCCAGGGCGAGGTAGGGCCCGTAACTGAACACCTCGCGGCCTTTGCCTGAAAGAAGCATCACGAGGCTCGGGACGCCCGCGGCGAGCACGCCGATGAAGAGCGCGCTGAGGATGGCCGGCCAGCCCGCGAGGAGCCCGAGGAGCACGATGAGCTTCACGTCGCCGAGGCCGAACGCCGAAGCCGAGGAGCCAACCGCGCCCCCGAAGAGGACGCCGAACAGGAACAACACCACGGCAATGGCCAACGCCACGCCGCCGCCGATGGCTATCTCAGCGATGGTGCGGTCCGGCCACGCCCAGGCGAACGCGGTGGCAGCGACGATGGCGGGATAGGTGATGCGGTTGGGGATGATGCGGCGTTCGAAGTCAGTGCTGGACGCGACGACCAGGAGTAGGCCGAAACCCGCCGTCAGGATGGCGGGGCCGGCGGCATAGTGGCCGGGCCG
>DATBWD010000275.1:0-2792 GCA_036515015.1 Tepidiformaceae bacterium | reverse complement strand
GGGACATGGGGGACGCAGTGTTCGTTCGAGCCGCGGCTCTATTCGGTGTTCATCGAGAAGGATTCGCACACACGGAAGCTGATCGACGCGGGCGGGGTGTTCACGATCTGCCTGCTGCCGGCGGACGTCGAAGACGTGGTGAGCCAGTACACGAAACCGGCCGAGGTGGTGGGCAGCAAACTCGGCGAGTACGACTTCTTCGATGCCCCGCAAACGGGCGCGCCGGTGTTCGGCGGGTCGCTGGCGTGGTTCGAGTGCCGGGTGGTGGAGCAGCACGATTCGGGCAGCCACGTGCAGTACATGGGCGAAGTGATGGGAGGCGCGCAGTTACTGGGCGACCCGGCGTGGACGGTACAGCAACTGGGCTGGGAGTACGGGGGCTAACGATTCGGCACCGTCAATAGCTACCACCAAGCTGAGCGGCGTCTTTGCTATAATCCCGCGATCCTAGCTGTGGGGGCCGTGCCTTGCTATCGCCGTACCGTGTACTCGACCTGACCGACGGTGGCTCGCTTCTTTGCGGGCAGATCCTTGGTGACCTCGGCGCCGACGTCATCATCGTCGAACCACCGGAGGGAGCAGGGCTGAGGCAGCAGCAGCCGTTCTACGGCGGGGAGAACGACCCGAACCGGAGCCTCGCCTTCTGGGCGCTGAACCGGAACAAGCGGAGCATCACGCTCGACATCTCTTCGGCGGAGGGGCGGGAAGGGCTGAAGGAACTCGTGCGGACGGCGGACATCCTGCTGGAGTCGTTTCCGCCGGGATACATGGGCGGCCTGGGACTGGGGTACGAAACGCTCTCGGCGATCAACCCGCGGCTGATCATGGTCGCGATCACGCCGTTCGGGCAGGACGGGCCGAAGGCCCAGTGGGCATCGAGCGACCTGACGGTGTATGCATCGTCGGTGGCGCTGGTGATGGCGGGCGACGATGACCGGCCGCCGGTTCGGGTGACGGTGCCGCAGGCGTTCCTGCATGCAGGGGCGGAAGCGGCGGTGGGCGCGCTGCTGGCCCTTGCCGGGCGGGAACGGGATGGGCTGGGCCAGTTCGTGGATGTTTCGGCGCAGACGGCGGCGATGATGGCGACGCAGGCGACGGCGCTGTCGGCGCAGTGGGGGGAACAAGAGACGAAACGGATGGCAGGCGGGGTGAACTTCGGGGGCATCCCGTTGAAGTTCATCCAGGCGGCGGCGGATGGGTTCGTTTCGGTGACGTTCCTGTTCGGGAGCGCCATCGGGCCGTTCACGCGGCGGCTGATGGAGGTGATGTACGAAGAAGGCGTCGTGGACGAGGCGACGCGGGACAAGGACTGGATCAACTACACCACGCTGCTGCTTTCGGGGCAGGAGCCGGTGTCGGAACTTATGCGCTGCATCGGGCTTATCGGGGAGTTCACGAAACGGCACACGAAGGCCGAACTGTTCCGGATAGGCCTGGAGCGGGGACTGCTCATCGTCCCGGTCAACACGATTGACGAAGTGGCGAACTCGCCGCAACTCGTGTCACGCGACTTCTGGCACGACGTCGAGCACCCGGAACTGGGGAAGACGGTGCGCTATCCCGGTGCGTTTGCTTCGATCCCGGCAAGGCCGCTCGCGACGAGGAGGCGGCCCCCGCTACTCGGGGAGCACACGCGCGAGGTGCTTGCCGAATTGCCGTCGCGAACACCCGCGGCACCGGCTGTGGCGCCGGCCGAACGGCGCCGGCCGCTCGAAGGGGTGAAGGTGCTGGACTTCATGTGGGTGGTGGCGGGGCCGTGGGCCACGCGTTACCTGGCGGACTACGGGGCGACGGTGGTGAAGGTGGAGAGCACGTCGCGGGTGGACACCATCCGGACGATCGGACCGTTCAAGGACCGCACGCCGGGGCCCGAGCGTTCGGGAGCGCATGCGACGGTCAACGCCGGGAAGTACGGGTTAACGCTGAACCTTGCATCGGAGGTTGGGCGCGAGATCGCCCTGAAGCTCACTCGCTGGGCCGATGTCGTGACGGACAGTTTTACGCCGGGCGCGATGAAGAAGTTCGGGCTCGACTACGAGACAGTGCGGCAGTTCAAGCCCGACGTCATCATGCTGAGTTCGTGCCTGAACGGGCAGACGGGGCCGTGGTCGCAACTGGCGGGCTTCGGGACGATGGGGCTGCACCTCGCGGGGTTCGGCGACCTTGCGGGGTGGCCCGACCGGCCACCGGCGGGGGCAGCGGGGGCATACACCGATTATGTCGCGCCCAAGTTCACAGCAGCGACGATACTCGCGGCGCTCGACCATCGCCGGCGGACGGGCGAGGGGACGTACGTGGACTTCGCGCAGGCGGAGGCCTCGTCGCACTTCCTCGCGCCGGCGCTCCTGGACTACTTTGCGAACGGCGTGATCCAAACGCGGAACGGGAACGCATCGCTCGACTATTCGCCACACGGGGTGTACCCGGCGAAAGGGGAGGACCGGTGGGTGGCGATTGTGGCGCAGACCGAGGAGCAGTGGCAGTCGCTTTCGAAGGTCGCGGGGAAGGAGTGGGCCTCCGACTCCAGGTTCGCGACACTTAGCGGCCGCTTCGAGAATCGCGAGGCGCTCGATGCCGCCATCGGGGAGTGGACGGCGGGGTACGAGGACACGTGGCTGGAGGAGCAGTTGCAAGCGGGCGGGGTGCCGGTGCACCGGACGTCGAACAGCATCGACGCGGCAGCGGACCCGCAATTGAAGCACCGGGGGCATTTCGTGACGGTCGAGCACCCGGAACTGGGACCGGTGGCGGTGGAGGCCTCGCGGATGAAGTTCTCGGCGACGCCGGCGAGG
>DATBWD010000274.1:0-2240 GCA_036515015.1 Tepidiformaceae bacterium | reverse complement strand
ATCTTTCGGGGAGGTGTAGGTGTACTCGAGTTCGAAGTCTTTCAGCGCGGGGGGCACGGTTTCGGTGACAACGACTGTGTTCGTGACGGACCCATCGGTCCATGTGATGGTTCGCGTACGGAAGAACCCGCCGCTTTCGATGCGCACGCGAATCCAGTAACCATCCCTGGTGGCGACTTTGGCCGGCTCCAGATTTGCGGGTACGGTGAAGCTGAAGCTGCCGCCTGCTGCAAATGCAACGAGGTCTGCGCTGTCCAGTCCCAGGTCGGACCAGCGCGTGCCGTCCCAGTACTCGGCGATGAGCGAGGGTGATGCGCCGGCCGTCGCCCCAGTGCCGGCATTGTCGGCCGGCGTGGGCGCGTCAACGGCAGTGATGGTCACGACCGCACCCGGCTTTCCAAGCGCCTCGGTACTCGAGACATAGAACGCTGTCCCTGGCTGGGGCTGCTGGCCAAACGGGAAGAAGCTTTTCGTCAGGTCCAGTTCGATGGAGTCCACGAGCGAGGCGTCCGGGACGAGCCCGCTGTTGGCGAGGGACGTGCTGATCGAAATCCGGTCCACGAGCGGGAGGATGACGGCCGGGTCGGGAGGGAGCGGTTCCATCGAGCGTGCCCGGATCCAGTGCGAGACGACGCCGTTCACCCGGGACAGTTCGGACTTCGCGCAATCGGCGACGAGTCGCACGGTGCCGTTTCTCGTGAGGCCGTCGGTACCGTCGAGGCTGTCGTCGCTGGTTGCTTCGCCGGCGGGCTTGAATGGCTTGAACGTTCGCCAGGCTTCCCCATCCCAGTACTGCCATTCGAGGGCGAGTGGAGCGCTGCCGGGGCGTGCGAGTTCGAACTGCACGTCCACGCTCGCTTCGCCGCTCAGGGCAAAGTGGGTGTCGTGGGCGATGTAGAGTTCGTGCGGGGTGGTCTTCAGTCCCTCGAACAGGACGAATGGCTGGTTCCCGAGCGCGGACTGTGTGTGATCGGCCCAGGCATCTTTGCCCGGCCAGAGGCTCGCCACCTGCATGAGCTGGGCGACGGCGAGCGCGATGGGTGAACGCGTTTCGAAGACAAGCGGCTGATCGCGGCCGGGTATGGTAGCGGCAACCTGGGTGCGGGCCGGCACGCGGGCATCTCCGACCTGGCGGATGGGCGTGAACACCACCGGCGCGACAGCGGCCTGCGCGGGCAAGAGGTTGATCCCGAGTTGATCGAAGAACGCGGCACGATTCTTTTCGGGCGCGCGAGCAGCGCGTTCAGCGAGCGCCTCGAGGTAGCGGGCGTAGATTTGGAGCAGTGCCTGGCCCGGCTGGCCGGGAGCCGGCTGCCAGCCCGGCACGTAGCCACCGGTCTTCGCCATCAGAGCGGCGAAGAACGCCTCGGCCCGGCGGCCATCGAGGGCGGTCGTGGGCCCTGTCATTCCCGGCCCTCCATCAGATAGAACGGGTAGACGAGGTTGTAGAAGGTGTTCGTGCTGCGAACCCGGTAGTTGACATCGATCATCAGGCGGCCGGCGGGGCGGTCGGCCCGGACGTCGACCGTTATCGTGTCGATGCGTGGCTCCCAGGCGATGAGGGCTTGTTCCACACGGTGGCGGACGAGGGCGAGCGTGGCAGCGCTCATGGGCTCGAAGGCCAGGGCGCGGAGGCCCGCGCCGAAGTCCGGCCTCATCACCCGTTCGCCGGGTTCGCTGTCGAGGATGATGCGGACTGACTCGCGGATGTCGTCTTCGTAGCCGACCATGCGGACTTCCCCGGTCTCGTCGAGGTCGAGGGGGAAGGCCCATCCTCGACCGAGGAAGGCCCGCGCATGGCCAGTGCTTTCGAACGACATTGCTTCCTCCTGGTGCTCCGCTTGTTCAGCCGATGAGGACGTTGAACGCCCCGGCGATGATGGGCGCGCCGCAGCCCGAAAGATCTCCGACGCGAAGGGCGGGTCGACCGCCGATGAGGACGGTGAAACTGCCCATCGGGAACGGCGTGGGCGGATGTGGCCCAGCCGTCGGTGGCATGGCACAGGTGTGAAGGTCGCCGGCCACGGCGGCCGGCAGCCCCCCGATGAGGACGACCGGCACGCCCGGGCCCGCGACGACGCCGGGGTGGGCGGTCGGATCTCCAAGGCGTGCGGCTGGTGGCATTGGCTTCTCCTTCGGTGTGGCCACTAATTGATTTTCACGACGGGCGCGGTGACGCTGGCCGCACCACCCGACTGGACGCTCACGGCGGCTGCGCCGGTGATGCCCACGTTCGGGGC
>DATBWD010000273.1:0-8855 GCA_036515015.1 Tepidiformaceae bacterium | reverse complement strand
ACGCCAAGTCACACAGCTACGAGCACACCGACAAACACCCCGACAAACACCCCGACCCCAACTCCGACCGATACGCCGACGGTGACCCCGACGAATACTCCGGAGCCAACCCCGACGAATACCCCGGAGCCAACCCCGACTGAAGTGCCTCCAACGCCGACCCCGACGGAAGTGCCTCCGACGCCGACTCCGACGGAAGTGCCGCCGACGCCGACCCCGACGGTCGTCGCCGAAGAAACGCCGACGGCAACTCCGACCAATACGCCAACCAACACTCCGACGAATACGCCCACCAACACGCCGACCCCGATCGACGAGGTCCTCGGCGAGGAAACGCCCGGCACCACCCCGACGCCCATCGTCGGGAATACCGGCAGCGGCCTCGAGTCGAGTGGCTCATCCTTCAACCTCGTCCTGGCCCTCCTCGGCCTGCTCACGCTCACCGCGGGTGGCGCCTTCCTGGTCGCCGGCCGCAGGACGACGAGGTCCTAGACCAAACTCTCCTTCCGACTGACTGAAGGGCCCCGGGATCATTCCCGGGGCCCTTCTTATTGGGCCGCGCTCGGCACCCGCTTCCCACACGGCTCAAGCCCGCCAACTGGTCATCCGGCGAACTGCAAGCTTTTCTTATGACTTGGCGATAACCTCCGCACACCCTCGCAGCCACCTGGATGTCACCCTGTTGTCACCGTCTCGGCACAACCCGGAGGGGCCGAGGTATCCAGCGACGCAGGAGGCAACCCGGCACACGGCTACTAGTTGAAACAGTCGACCTTTGGGGGGCGAGCGGGCCGAGCGACCCTCACCACGACACCGTCCGCCCGCGCAACGTGATCAAGGAGAAACAAATGACACCGCCCCTGACTGGTTCTCTGCTCGGCCGGCACCGTCTACCGGCAGCCGCCCTCGTCGTCGCCCTCGCGGTCGCAATCAGCGCCGCCTTCCTCGCCATCCCGGGCACCTCGGCCCAGTCCGGCCCCAACCTCACGTGCAGCGACCTTGGCTTCGACCTGCTCGCCAAATACAACTTCGTAGACGGCGCCTGGCAGTTCGAAGACATCGAGGGCACCAGCGACATCATTACCTTCGCTACGCCGCATGACCCTCAGGACCAGGCCTGGACCTCGTCGGTGCCAATCGGGACCATCATCTTGAAAGGCGCCGCCGAGGATGAAGCCGTCCTGAACGTCGGAGGAGCCATGTCCGGCACCTTCGTGAGCCCATTCCTGAACGCCATCGGCGAGGTGCAGGACATCTCCCACGTTGAGTTCTGCGCCGGTCAGGCCCAGACGCCTACGAATACCCCGACCCCGGAGGAGACCGTTGCGGGCGAGACGCCGGTAGTGAACACCCCAACGAACACTCCCACGCCCGAGGAGACCGTCGCGGGCGAGACGCCGGTGAACACCCCAACGAACACTCCTACTCCCGAGGAGACCGTCGCGGGCGAGACACCTGTGAACACCCCGACTCCGATCGACTCTGTCCTCGGTGTCGAGACGCCCGGAACAACCCCGACACCCATCGTCGGCAGCACCGGAACTGGCCTGCAGTCCCAGGGCTCGTCCTCGAATCTTGTCGTGGCGATGCTCGGCCTCCTGGCGCTCACCGCCGGAGGGGCCCTCCTCGTCGCCGGCCGTCGGTCTAGCGGGTCCTAACTGGCTCCAGCCACTCACCTTCCACGGCCCCGGGCAACTACGCCCGGGGCCGTTCCTCGTGCCTGACCCGGTGGACGCCGCGTCCATCCCGGCGCTGCCATTTCTAACTGGACTCCTACTCCCCGTTCACCGGCTGTCCATTGATTGGCCACCGGTATGTACCCCACGCTTCACTCATTCGTTACTGCTCCACTCACCACGTGGAGCTTCGGTATCGGGGCCGTTTCCCGGACTCCCCAAACACGGGGACACACGGTGGACGGCTGACACGAACGGCCGCGGGGCCCCAGGAGTAAGCCAGCCATGTCAATCAGCACCATCCGTCCCCACCGGCACTTCGGCCCGTTCGCGCTCGCCCTGTTTTCGCTTGTGCTCGCCGCCGCGGGCGCCCTCGCCGGAGCGAGCGCTCCAGCCGCCGCTGACAAGCCCGCCGACATCGGCGTCGTCATCATCAAGAAGGTCGTGGTTGGCGACGCCGCGGACACAACCCTCTTCAGTGGCACCATCGTCAAGGCCCAGGGCAACCAGCTCATCGATACCTTCACTACGCTTGCGCAGGGTTCGGACCTGCGATACACCGACCTGGCGAACGGCACCTACGACGTCACCGAGAACGAATCCACGCTTCTCGGCTACTGGAAGGCCGATGGCGATGCCATCTGTCCCGCCGGCCCATCGACCCGCCCGAATCAGAACAAGGCCGTCATCAGCGATGTCGTCAAGGCTGTGACCGTCTGTGTCTACAACGAGCCGGCTCCCACCGTCGCTGTTGAGGTTGGTGTCGAAGGCAGCGACGGCTCGCAGGACGACAGCCTCGCCGGCGGCGACACCGGCGACGACGTCGCCAGCAGCGTCGTCCCCGTCGACGATGACCCCGGCAGTGACTCTGGCGACGACGAAGCGGTGGTCGGTGGCGACGACCCGCAGGACGATGCCCCCGAGGTCTCCGTCGATGGCGACGACGGCTCGCAGGGTGACGACCCTGGCGACGACGAAGCGGTGGTTGGCGGCGACGATCCGCAAGACGGCATCCCCGGCGACGACGGCTCGCAGGACGGCAACGTCGGCAGCGACGACAACGTGGACGATGTTGCCGGCGATGACTCCGAGAGCGCCACCCCCGGCGACGACGACGAAGACCTGCTCGTCCTCATCATCGAAGACTCACCCGCCCCCGGGAGCGGAATCGGCATCATCGATGAGGTCAGCTCCGATGTCACCGCCGGGCCCTACCTGGTCCCGGGTGCTCCCTCCACCGGCAGCGGCCTCCAACCCGGCACGCCGCGGTCCAGCCTCGGCCTGGTCCTCTTCGCGCTCGCCTTCATGAGCGCCGGCAGCGGCCTCGTCCTCGCCGAGTATCGCTCCCGCGACTAGAAGCACAGGACCACGAAGACGAACGTCCCGGTCATCCCGCCGGGACGTTTTCGCGTCTGCCGGGGATTCAACCCGTGACTCACGCGGCTGACTTCGTGCACCGCCGGTGGATGCCCGGTGGCCCGTCACCCGTTGCCTACCACCTTCGCCCTGCACTGCTCCCCGGCCGCCGTGAACTCCCCCCGCGGGGCGACGAGTATTCAATCACCGTCCTACCGGCCAATCGCCACGGAAGGACGAGCGGCACCAGCGCCCCTCGCTGCTGCCTGTGGGAGGAACTCGAACCATGCAAGGGCCTGGCGGCCGCCCCGCCGCGAGTCAGAAGCGACCGTTCCCGGCACGATGGTTGTTGCCGTGGGCGACGATCCTTGCGCTGCTCGTTGGCGTCTCCACCGTCTTTGTCGGCACTACCGCCACCGATGCGACCCAGGCGCCTCCCGGCGGCCTGTTCATCATCCGCAAGGTCATCATCAACGCCCCCGCGAACACCACGTCCACCTTCAGCGGGACGCTTGTCAAGGCGCAGGGCAACCAGTTGATCGGCAGCTTCACCACCCTCGCCCAGGGGCATGCCGTCTACTTCCCCGGCCTCGCCAACGGCACCTATATCGTCAATGAGACCGAACCATCCCTCGTCGGGTATTGGTCGAGCCCTGGCAATGTTTCCTGCCCCGCCCAGCCCTCGAGTGACCCGAACCAGGACCGGGGCCAGATTAATATCCCCACCGACATCGTCACGATTTGCGTCTACAACCAGGTGCCTGCCCAGGTAGGGGGAGGGTCCGCACCCACACCCACCCCAGTCCCGGCCGCCGCCACTCCCACCCCCGTTGGCTCGACGACGGGAGATCCGGTCGCACCCACCTCGACCGCCACTCCCTGGCCGACCCCCATCGCTCCCTCCACGGGCTCAGGCGAAGGGGGCGGATCGTCGTCCTCTCGTCTGTGGCTTTTCGTGTTCGTGCTCGTCTCCCTCACGCTGGCGATGCCACTGGCGGGCCGCCGCCGTCGACCGCGATCCTGATTCCCGGCACGCAACGCCGTCGCTGCGCAGGCCCCTCGCCGCCATTCGCCCTCGCTGAGGCGCGTCACGCGGCGAGGGGTTATTCTGAAGACCCCGCATGAGCCAGCCTGAATCGCCTCCGACACTCTCCCGCGCCGACATCAAGCGGTACCGTGCCAACTTTAAGGATGAAGTCGACGGCATTGCGCTCTATCGCCTGCTCGCCGAATCCGAAAAGGATCCGCACCTCCGGGAGTTGTACCGCCGGCTCGCCGAGAGCGAAAAGAAACACCTCGATCTCTGGCGTCGCCGCCTGGCCGAAGCCGGCGCTTCCGTCCCCGATGAAAAGCCCTCCCTCCGGGTCAAGTTCCTCGGCTTTCTCGCCCGCCACTTCGGCGCGAGCATGGTCGCCCCGATCGTCACGCAGATGGAAATGGGCGTCACCACCATGTACGACGACCAGCCGGAAGCTGTTGCCGAAGGTCTCCCCGAAGACGAGCGCTCCCACGCCCGCCTCTTCCGCGAGATCGGCCGCTCCAGCCGTGGCAAATTCGCCAGCGTCGATATCGCCCGCGTGGAAGGTCGCCATCATGGCGCCACGGGTAACGCCCTCCGCGCGGCCGTCCTTGGCGCCAACGACGGCCTCGTCTCCAATCTCAGCCTCGTCATGGGCGTTGCCGGCGCCGACCCCGGCCGCGACGTTGTCATCCTGACCGGCATAGCGGGGCTGCTGGCAGGGTCACTCAGCATGGCCCTCGGCGAGTGGATCAGCGTCCGCTCCAGTGCCGAAGCCTTCGAACGTCAGATCGGCATCGAGCGCGAAGAACTGGCGCTGATGCCCGAAGAAGAAGAGGAAGAACTTACCCTTATCTACCAGGCGAAGGGCCTCTCGCGTGAAGATGCGGCCCTCACCGCGAAGCAAATCATCTCGAACCACGCCACCGCCCTCGACACCCTCGCGCGCGAGGAACTTGGCATGTCTCAAGACGAAGTCGCCAACGCCTGGGTCGCCGCCGTCACGTCGTTCCTCATGTTCGCAATCGGCGCCATCCTCCCGGTCATCCCATGGCTGTTCACTGGTGGCGGACCCGGTATCGGCCTGAGCGCCGTCTTCAGCGGCGTCGGCCTCTTCGTCCTGGGCGCGGCCATCACCCTCTTCACCGGCCGCTCTGTCCTCTACTCCGGGACTCGCATGCTCGTCTTCGGTCTCGCAATGGCGCTCATAACCTTCATCATCGGCTCGCTCATCGGCTCCGCCGCCGGCATCTGAGCCCTAGATGGAAATCTCGAGCGTTAGCCGCCGTTCCGTCGTCGTGATCGAAGTCAACCGGTAGTCCAACCCTGCGGCCAGGCTGTCGAGTCGCTCCTGCAGTGGCGCCTCGATCATCCGTGCCACCTGCTCGGGAAACTCCATCTGCTCCGCGCCGACAACCCGGATGACGAGTCGCCCTTCCTGGATGTCGGGGTTCACCACCACTTTCCAGCGCTGCGCCATGATTCTGTCCGCGGCCACGGTGGTCGACACTTCGATCGAGCCCTCCTCGAGGATCCGGACCTCCACCCGCGTCACTTCCTCGAAATCGATCGAGCCCGAAAGCTCCGTGAAGATCATCAGCGCCAGGCCGTCTTCATCGAACGAAAACCGCGCGTTGCCGCCGCCGGCGCCGTCGCGCTCATCCGTCTCGAACACCGGGTCGAGTGTGATGAACATGAGCGTCGCGACGATTCCCACGCTGGCGCCCAGCAACAACAGCAGCAATGACCGCATACCGTCCTGCATCCTACCTCACTCCTCTGTAAAGGCGCGTTCCCTCCGCCCCTCGTTGCACGACTCGCGAGAACCTGCAAAACTAGAGCTTCTGGTGGCTAGAGCGAGGTGGCCCCACCCGTTCCCATCCCGAACACGGAAGTGAAACGCCTCAGCGCTGACGATACTGCCCGGGCAACTGGGTGGGAAAATAGGCCGCCGCCGGTCAAACAAAAAGGAACCGCCCACGAGGCGGTTTTCGTTTTCTCCGGGCAGATCTCTTCCACTGATCCGCAACGTATCCATCAGAGCCAGCATCGCCTGGCGTCCATGGCTGCTTGCGGCCGCGGGACGTAGTGTCGCGCATAGCTCACATTACTTTCGCACAAGGATCGCCCGCTGCTACAATCGAAGAGCAGCACCACCACTAATCATCGGGCGTCCCTGTCCCTGGGGACCGCCCCCAAACGGAGCCTCCTTTGTCCACAGATACCGCCGAGACCAATCCCCCCGCAGCCGAAATGGATATGGGGGCCCTCCTCGATTCCGAAGCCTCGCAGCCCGGTAACCTCCGGCGTGGCGAAATTGTCGAGGGCATGGTCATGGGCGCTTCACCCGATGGCCTCATCGTCGACGTCGGCACCAAGACCGAGGCCGTCATCCCCCAGGGCGAAATGCTTTCCCTCGGCGTCGAAGGCGCAGCACGCCTCAAAGCCGGCGATACCGTCCGCGTCATGGTCCTCCAGCCGTCCTCGTCCGAAGGCCACGCCATCGTCTCTCTCGACCGCGCCCGCGGCGAAGAAGGATGGGACACCCTCGCCGCCCGCTACGAAAGCGGCGAAACCTTCGATGCCCAGGTCACCGGCCACAACCGCGGCGGCATCCTCGTCAACGTCGAAGGCGTCAATGCCTTCGTCCCCCTCTCCCAAATCGATAGCGTCCGCCGCGATGACCCCGACGCCGCAACCGCCCTCGCCAACCTCGTTGGAAAGGATGTCCACCTCAAGGTCATCGAACTCAACCGCAAGCGGAACCGCGTCATCCTCTCCGAACGCGCCGCCATGGCCGAGTGGCGTAAGGAACAGAAGGACCGCATCCTCGATAGCCTCCAGGAAGGCGAAATCCGCGAAGGCCGCGTTTCCTCCATTACTGACTTCGGTGTCTTCATCGACCTCGGCGGCGCCGACGGCCTCGCCCACATGACCGAACTCACCTGGGAACGGGGCAAGAAGGCGAAGGACCTCTACAACGTCGGCGACGAAGTCCAGGCCTACATCCTCAAGGTCGACCGCGAAACCAAGAAGATTTCCCTCTCCCTCAAGCGAGCCCAGCCCGAGAAGTGGGACAGCACCGTCGACCGCTTCGTCATCGGCCAGATCCTCATCGGCCGCGTTACCAAGCTCATGGCCTTCGGCGCCTTCGTCCGCCTCGATGGTCCCGTCGAAGGGCTTATCCACATCTCCGAGCTTTCGAACCGCCGCATCCAGCACCCCAGGGATGTCGTGAAGGAAGGCGACGTTGTCCCGGTCAAGCTTGTCCGCATCGAGAAGGACCGCCACCGCCTCGGCCTCAGCCTCCGCCAGGCCCGCGCCGATGCCGAGGCCATGGGCTTCGTCTTCGACCACGAGGGTCATGTTGTCGACTACCCGGACGATGTCCGCGAGCAGTTCGGCCTTCCCGCTGCTGAGCCGGGAGAAGCCGGTGGCGCGAGCCGCCGCGGCCAGCCCCGCACCACCCAGGAAGCGATCGAACGGGCCGTCTCGCGCGATCCGGAGCCTGTCTCCGCCTTCGCCCACGCTTTTGCCCAGGCGCTCGAAAACGCAGAGTCCACCAGTCCCTTCGCAACCACTGCACAAGAGGACGCCGCACCTGATACGGTGGAAGAGCCAGCCGCTCAGGCTGAGCCCGCTGCAACAACAGCAACGGAAGATCCGGTAGAGGCCGAACCTGAAGCCCCTGCCGCTGAGGCTTCCGAGACCAATGCCGGGCAGGACTCCGAACCGGCTCGACCATCGGCCGGGGCGGAGCCACCCACGGCGGAAGAGGATTCGTCCGAATCCGCGTCGACCGTGGACACCACGGACGAAGACGCGGACGAGGATACGTCCGGATCTGCGTCAACCGTGGACACCACGGAAGAGGACGCAGACGAGGATAGGTCCACATCCGCGTCGACCGTGGACACCACGGAGGAGGACGCTACCCCTGAGAGCAGCTAGGTGCCGCTCAACGGGTAGCCAGTGAGGCTGGGAGACGCCAATGGCCGATAGATTCGACAAGTTCACAGAACGAGCCCGGCGCGTGCTCACCCTCGCTCAAGAAGAGGCGCACCGCTTTAACCACAACTATATCGGCACCGAGCACATCCTCCTCGGACTCGTCCGCGAAGGAGATGGCGTTGCCGCGAAGGTCCTCGCCAACCTCGGCGTCGAACTCAACAAGGTCCGCTCCGCCGTTGAATTCATCATCGGCCGCGGAGACCGCACCGTCCTCGGTGAGATCGGCCTGACCCCCCGCGCCAAGAAGGTCATCGAACTCGCGGTCGACGAGGCGCGCCGCCTCAACCACAGCTACATCGGCACGGAGCACCTCCTCCTCGGCCTCGTCCGCGAGGGCGAGGGCATCGCCGCCGGCGTCCTCGAAAGCCTCGGCGTCAACCTCGAACGCGTCCGCGCCGAGACCACGCGCATCCTTAGCCAGTCCGCCCCGCAGGCCGCCAGCGCCGGTGGCGCTCGCCAGGCAACTCGCACGCCCACCGTCGACCAGCTCGGCATCGACCACACCGCGGCGGCCCGGAACGGCCAGCTCGACCCGGTCATCGGCCGCTCGAACGAACTCGAGCGCGTCGTCCAGATCCTGTCGCGACGCACAAAGAACAACCCCGTGCTCATCGGCGAGCCGGGCGTCGGCAAGACGGCCATCGCCGAACTGCTCGCTCAGCGCATCGTCAGCGGCGATGTGCCGGAAACCCTCCAGGGCAGGCGACTGCTCACCCTCGACATCGGTTCGCTCGTCGCCGGCACCAAGTACCGCGGCGAATTCGAAGAGCGCCTCAAGAAGGTCATTGAGGAGA
>DATBWD010000272.1:0-2378 GCA_036515015.1 Tepidiformaceae bacterium | reverse complement strand
GTGGCGTCCTTGTCGTCATTTTCGGGTGTCGGCGTAACAGTGGGTGTTCGATCGCGTGCCGTCGCGTCTGGCGGTTCGTTGTCATTGTCAGCCCACAGAACCGCAACGCCAGCAATGCCCACTGCCGCAATCGCAATCGCGCCACCGGTAACCGCCTTTCCGATGCCGCCCGCAAGAAACCCCCGGAACACCCGCGCGAACCGTGGGGCGAGGCCGTTGTAGCGCCGCCAGTATTCGGCCGCTTCCTCCCGCGAGTCGCTGTTCAGTTTCGACAGGATCTCGCTGACGTGCCACTTCGCGCCCGCGAGCGACAGCCCCAGCGCTGCCGCGATCTCGGTGTTCGTCTTGCCGCGGGCCATCAGGTCGAGCACCTGGCGCTGGCGTTCGGTCCAGCGATAGTCCTCGCGCAGCCGTTCGCGCATGGAGATGGGTGCCTCAGAGGTCACGCCCGAAGCATATGCCGCCCGCCGCCCTCACACCCTAGCCGTTGGTAAAGATCACTTGGGATACAGCCGCCAGGCAACGCCCTCGTCGACCTCCACGCGGAGAGAGCAGCGTGTGCTCCCGTCCGGGAATGTGGCGATGATGCTTCTGTCCTGCGGCGACAGCGGACCGGTACGCTCCAGGATCGTTGCCTGCCCGGCGTCACATTCGGCGATGATGGTCGCTCCCTCTGCGTCCGCCGGAAACTCAAGGATGAACGGGTAGGACCTGGAGGCATCGGGCACGTCGAACTCGTCGGAGAGTGCTGGCCCAACAGCTTCAACAAAGAAGTTCGCGATGTAGGCGGGGTCTGGAGGCGGCGGAGGTCCTGTCCGGGCGAGGGGCACAGTCTCGAGCACGGCGCCATCCCCATCGCGAAGCTCCAGTGATCCGGCGCCGGTCACTGGTCCGAAGAAGACGACAAAGCGCCCGGCGTATTCGACCGGTAGCGGATGAACGGGCACCTCCGTCTCGCGCCCCGTCCCGTCGACCGCCGCGACACTGGCGACGGTGATCGCCGCGGTCCCCAGGGCGACCCCCTCGCCGCCCATGAGGCTGTAGAGGACATCGCCCGGCAGGTTTCTCGCCGGGCAGATGAGGCCAACGCCGTCGGGCGCCGCCGTGTCGTCGAAACGCAGGCAGGGGTCGTTGGGGTCGCCGTAGACACTGACGGTGATCCGGCGCAGGTCGTCATCGTACGTTGCGAACACGCGTGGGACCGATTCGCCACTCGCCAGCTTCTCTGCGTCCTGGCTGAGGTCCTCACCTGCAGCCACCCGTCGCAACGTCTCGGGACTGTAGAACGACATCTGGGCCGGACCCACTTCAGCGCCGAGACTGACGACCGTCCCGCTGCCATCTTCGATCACCAGGTGCAGTCGCACGTGAGCCAGTGAACCACCGACATCTGGATGGACGGTTCCGTCAATTTCGAAGACGAAGCCCCATCGGTCGGACGGCAACCCGGAGGTCACCGTCGCGTTCCCGTAGAACTCCACGCTGTTGGTAAGCGGCGTGAACAGACGCTCCCGCAGGATGAAGTCCTCCACCCGCACGGCCCTGCCATCGATCTCGGCGCGCCCCGCTTCGCCTGCTCCGGTCGCCCGCTGCAGATGCTCCCGGCCGATTTGGAGCGCGAGCCGTGTCGCTTCCTCGACTGTGAAGTCGCGCACGCCATTCGTGGCGAGTGCCTGGGCCTGCACCGACTGTTGACCGTCACCGGACCGAGCCATTGCCGTCACCAGCAGGGCTCCTCCGACGATCGCGGCCGATGCAACGGATACGGCACCGGCCTTGAGGAGGAAGGGTGACGCGGCCAGCGACCTGGCCCACCGGGTGGCCCGCGTCAGCGGTCGCCGGTACTCGCGCCAGTAGGCCGCGGCGGCCTCGCGGCTTTCGACCCCGAGCTTGCCCATCACCTCGCTGACGTGCCACTTGGCGCCGTCGAGCGAGATGCCGAGCGCTTCGCCGATCTGGCCGTTCGTGTAGCCCCGGGCGAGGAGGTCGAGCACCTGTCGCTGTCGGGGCGTCCAGGAAGGGGCGGAGGTCCGCTCGGGCGCTTCGCTGGTCATGCCCAGACTGTAATCCGAAGGCTGCCAAGGCACCCTACCCGATTTTACCTATGACGTGGGGGGATGGTTATGAGCAGTCGTCCTCTACTCGCCCTGGCGGTCGCACACTAAGAAGGAGGGTGGATTGGAAATGCAGAAGCCGCCCGAAAAGGCGGCCTCGCGCCCTGCCGCCGAAGCAGCAGAGGGGGTACTGAGTAAATCGGATCAGGCTGGGACGAGCCCTCGGAGAACTGCCAGACGATCGTCGAGTTCCTGGAGAAGCTTCACCCGTTCGGAGTCGCTTTTGGCGCTATCGAACCGGCGCCGCCACTCGTTGATCTCGTC
>DATBWD010000271.1:0-2257 GCA_036515015.1 Tepidiformaceae bacterium | reverse complement strand
GAGATAACGGTCACCTGTGGGGCGACCGAGGCGATGATGGCGGTGCTGCTGGCGGTGGTGGAACCGGGCGACGAAGTGATCGTCTTCGAGCCGTTCTACGAGAACTACGTGCCCGATGCGGCGATGAGCGGGGCGAAACTGGTGTTCGTGACGCTGAAGGCTCCCGACTTCACCTTCGACCCGGCGGAACTGCGGGCGGCGTTCAGCGAGCGGACGCGGGCGATCATCGTGAACACACCGAACAACCCGAGCGGGAAGGTGTTCACGCGGCTGGAGTTGAAGGAGATCGCGGCGCTGTGCGAAGAGTTCGATGCGCTGTGTGTCACGGACGAGATCTACGAGCACATCCTGTACGACGACCGTGAGCACATCCCGATGGCGACGCTGCCGGGGATGTACGACCGGACGGTGACGATCAGCGGTCTTTCGAAGACGTTCAGCGTGACGGGGTGGCGGCTCGGGTATGTGCTTGCGCGGCCGGAGTTGAGCAACGCCATCCGGAAGGTGCACGACTTCCTGACGGTGGGGGCGCCGGCGCCGCTGCAGGAAGCGGCAGCCGTCGCGATGGAACAGGCGGACGCGTATTACCCGGAACTCCGGGAGATGTACGTGCGAAAACGGGAGCAGTTGCTGATCCCGTTGCTGGAGGCTGGTTTCGCCTGTCACCGACCGGAGGGCGCGTACTACATCATGGCGGACTTCACGGGGCTCCCCTTCGAAGGGGACGACGTTGCGTTCGCGAACTACCTGACGGCTAGCGTGGGCGTGGCGCCGGTGCCGGGGTCGAGCTTCTACCGGAGCAGGGAAGCGGGTGCGCACTTCGTCAGGTTCACGTTTTCGAAGTCCGAGGAAACGCTGGCGGAGGCGGCGCGCCGCCTTCGCTCCATGTGACGGGAGGTAGCCAATGGCAGAGACGGTAACAACACCGAGCGGGTTGCAGTACGAGGACATCAAGGTCGGCGAGGGCGAATCGCCGGACGCCGGGCAGCAGGTAACCGTGCACTACACGGGGACACTCACCGACGGAACGAAGTTCGACAGTTCGCACGACCGCCGGCAGCCGTTCGTATTCACGATTGGCGTCGGGCAGGTGATCAAGGGCTGGGACGAGGGTGTGCTTTCGATGCGCGTGGGCGGCAAGCGGAAGCTGATGATCCCGTCGAACCTGGGCTACGGCAGCAGGGGCGCGGGTGGGGTCATCCCGCCGAATGCGGACCTGGTGTTCGAGGTGGAGTTGCTGGGCGTCCGCTAGGACGCGGCGGAGACCTCTTCGGAGAGGATGGTCACGGTACCGGCGCTGCCGTTGACGGTGATGAGGTCGCCGGTGCGGATGCTGCGGGTGCCGCGCCGGACGTTGACCACCGCGGGCAGGCCGTATTCCCGGGCGACCGTACTGCCGTGACTGAGGGCGCTCCCCATATCGACGACGAGGCCAGAGGCGAGCGCGAAGAGCGGCGTCCAGCCGGCATCGGTGACCGGAGCGACGAGGATCTCGCCGGGCTGCATGGAGCCATCGACCGCCGGGTCGAGGATGACCCGGGCCCGGCCGGTAACGATTCCGGGGCTGACCGGGGTGCCGGTGAGGACATCGCCGGCGTGGTGGGAGAAGTCGGGCGGGATCGGCGCGGGGTGGCCTCGGAAGCGCTCCGGCAGGAGGATGTGGCGGTTGCGTTCGAACTCGCGTCGACGGCGCGCGACATGGGCTTTCAGGTCGCCCTTAAGGGTGCCCGTGAGGAACGCGGTCAGTTCGGTGTCGGTGATGAAGAAGACGTCGTCGGGGTTCTCGATCACGCCTGCTTCGACCAGCCGTCGCTGGCACTCGGGGAGATAGAGGTCGGCGACGCGCATGGCGCGGACGACGATGGACTTGGTGCGTTCGCGGAGGGCGACCCACGCCTGGGCCTGTCCGAGCAGCCAGCGAAAGACGGCTCGCTTGACCCGGTTCATGTGGCCTTCGAGTTCAGCGGTGAGGCGGAGGCGTTCCCATGCCTGGCGCTCGAGGACGGCGACCGGCGATTGTGCCTCGGGCAAATCCAGGTAGGAGCGGATGACGCTGACCACGGGCGAGGGGTCGGCCCGCCAGGTGCGGGCGGCCGGCTCCATCTCGTTCAGGCCGCGGTGGCCGTGGCGGGCCATGAAAGCGTCGAAGGCATGGCGCCAGGCACTCGGAAGGGCGGGGCTCGCGGGGTCGAAATCGGAGGAGCGGACGGCGGCTTCGATGCCCTGCTGGCCGGCGATACGGGAGAGGGACCAGAGG
>DATBWD010000270.1:0-2487 GCA_036515015.1 Tepidiformaceae bacterium | reverse complement strand
TTGTGGAGCTCGGTCATGTAGTTGTAGCCATCGCCCGGCAGGAACTTGGCCGCCAGGCCGACCGAGTTCTTGAGGGACATCGTGAAATGGCCGCCGAAGCGGTGCGTCTTCAGGTTGCACGTCTGGATAACGGCGTCGGCTTCGAGGCACGGGCGGGGCAGGAGAAAGCCGCGGCTCCAGTGGCTCTCCCCTGAATCCACCGGGATCCACTCCTCGGCGCCCATCTCGTCGAGGATCAGCGTCGCGAAGCCCAGTTCCGAAGCCAGGTCAAAGACGCCTTTCGTCCTCATCACCGAGCGTGTGTCCCCCATCCCGCTGCGGTCGCCCAGCGTGATGCGCTGCGCGCCCCATTCCCATAGACGTTCAACCAGCGCCCGCAGCGTGTCGTTATGGGTCGACCCCGGTGCCGGGTCGGCGCTGTTGAAGTTCGGCTTGAGGAACAGCGACTTGCCCTGGACCGGGTTGACGCCGAGTAGGTCGAGGGCGCGCCGCACGCCCTGGGCGCGATCGCCCGTCCGAACGAGGGCAATGCGGCCGATGAGGGACTCGGGCGTCGCGCTGGCGGGGACGCTCGACAGCGCCGGGCTCGGCAACGTTGCGTTCGCCGGATGAGTCGCCGGAAAGAACGGAGTGGGCGGAGAGTCGCCGAGCGGCCCGATCTCGCTCGCCATCCGGCATGCCGGACCGAGGGCAGCGGCGGCGGCTGTGCCGCACAGGGAAACCAGGAAATCGCGTCGGCTGAGCCGGTGCTTGCCGTTCAATGACGCCTCGCACCTCCGCTCTCCATGTAAGCACCAGACCTCGGCCGGCACAAGGGGCCGCCCCGGACGGCGGGATTGCCGTTCCCAGCACCTCTGACCACACGGTTGCGAATATGGACTAAAACACTACAATTTCCGCCAGTCCGCCCGACCTCGATGAGGCGCCGAAAGATCCTGCCGCAAGTACCGGAGGTCCCGTTGAACCCTCGCCCGTACTGGCCACTGTCCGCCGTCCTGTTCCTCGTCCTTGCCTCCTGCGCTTCCGCACCGAGGGCTCGAACCTTCGAAGAGGCGCGCCAGGTTGTCCTCGATGAGGTCGTCCAGCCGGAGTCGCTCGACCACCCGGTGATCGTCTTTGCCCTCCCAGATCCCCTTCGATCCGGCGACCAGATCGGCCCCTACAACAAGGAGGGCTACGGACCGACGGTCGTGCCGACGACCATCGAGGACGACAGCTGGTTCTTCTGGATCGACGACGCCCCCGGGGCGCGCTTCTCCCATCCGGGCCGCTTCGTCCTCATCTCTCAGGCGACCGGCGAGGTCACCATCGCCGAGCACGCCTGGTGGCCGTTGCTCAACGGCCAGGGGCTATGGACGGAGGGCGACGAGTATTGGGACGAGGGCAACTGGGCGTTCTCCAACCTGGAGTCCGGTCCGCAGAGCGAAGTACCGCCCACCGACAGCAACGCCCGCGCCGGCCAGGCATCCCCCGCCGCGCAAGCCACCGGCTCCGGTGCGGCCATCGTCATCAACGGCTGGGAGAGCGGCGAGCCAGGACAAGATGATTTCGAGACCGACGGCGACGGCATGCATGACATCCTGACCGACGCCGGCTTCGACGTCACCTATCTCGGCCCCAAGGAAGACGCCAACCCCGATCGTGATGAGGAGGCCACTAGTGAGAACCGCCTCGACTGGCTCCACGACAAGGCCGAGGAGCTCCAGCCCGGGGATACCCTCGTCATCTACGTCACCGGCCACGGCGACGTAGTCGAGGGCACCGACGGCATCGGCGGTATCGGCGCAGTCTTCGAGGACCTGCTCCTCAAGGACTTGCAGAACTTCGATCCGGGAGTGCACATCATCGTCATCCTCGACAGCTGCCATTCCGGCAGCTTCGCCGACGGCCTGCGCCAGGTGGCGGATGTGACCATCGTCTCCACGAGTGAAGCGGATTCGTCCTATGGCGATATCGACCCGCTCTTTTTCGAGGGCTGGATGGCGGATGATCCCAATCCCGAAGACGAAGGGGGGGAGTACACCAGCGGCCTCGTCGAAGACTGGGATGAAATCATGGCCGATCCGCAGCAGCGGGCGGCCGTCGAAGCCCGCGCCGCTGAACAGGGCACGAACTTCTGGGAGGAGCTGGCAGCCCTGTCTCACGTCAGCGCCACCGAGAAGGACGTCAGCGCCCTCTCCGGCTGGAGCTTCCCCAGCCTGACGCGCGGCACACCCGAGACCCGCCCGACCCCGGTGCCTACGACGACCGTCCTGCAGGACGCCCACAACGACGGCTTGAGCTGCGTCACCGGGCAACCACTGACCACGGGAACTCCGCCCGAGGTGGACATCTCGCGCACCATTGTCGATCTGCTGGTCGGCGAAACGAGCGGCGAGCCGGAGCAGGTGCGCTTCACGATCGAGCTCGACCGGGCGCCGGCGATCGATACCCCCCTGTTCGGCGGTGTGGAGTTCGCCGATGGTTCCACCGCGATCAGTCCACCAA
>DATBWD010000269.1:0-2101 GCA_036515015.1 Tepidiformaceae bacterium | reverse complement strand
GGGTGTACGCAATCGGCGATGTGACCGGGAAACTGATGCTGGCACACGTGGCGAGCCAGCAGGGGGTGATCGCGGCGGAACGCATCGCGGGGAAGCAGACGCCGGTGCTGGACTACGTCCAGATGCCGCGAGCAACGTTTTGCCAGCCGCAGGTCGGGTCGATCGGTTACACGGAACAGCAGGCGAAGGACGCGGGGTACCGGGTGAAGACCGGCCGCTTCTCGCTGGGAGCGCTGGGGCGAGCAGTCGCCGCGGGACACACGGAAGGCTTCGTGAAGGTAGTCGCCGACGAATCCACGGGCCAGGTGCTCGGGATCCACATGATCGGGCACGACGTCAACGATTTGCTCGGCGAGGCGACCATCGTCGCACTGCTGGAAGCGACGGCAGTGGAGGTGGGATTCGCCGTTCATGCGCACCCGACGCTGGCCGAGGCGATCAAGGAGGCGGCGCTGGCGGTGGATGGCGAGGCGATCCACGTCGCCCGGAAGAAGCTCACGAGGCCCGCGCCGGCTGGAGGCTAACCCGGGGCCGCCGGGGTCAGTCGAGGCGGATCGGGCTCAGGCGCATATCCCGGCCCATCACGTAGAACGGCGCGCCGTGGGGCGAGAAGACCATCTCGGTGATCACTTCGAAGCCGAGCCGCCGGTAGAGGTTATGGGCGCGGCTGTCTGTCCGCGTGCTGAGGACGCACGTCTCTTCGTGGACGCGCTCGAGCAGGTGGCCGATGAGCAACGCGCCGATGCCACGGTCCTGGTAGTCGGGGTCGACGGCCACTTCGACCAGTTCGTAGGAGTCGCCCAGCCAGCTGGTCGCGGCTTCGCGCTTGAGTTCGCGGAGGACGGTGTCGTGCCACCACTGGCCGGGTTGGCCATGGTAGCCGTAGATCATGCCCACCACTTCCGAGCCGGGGATGCACGCGCAAAAGGCGCGAAACCCGGCGCGGTCCTTGTGGACTTCGGTCATGCGGGAGCGGATCTCCTCGCCGCGGCCGGGGTCGCTGTAGGGCGGGAGGGCGAAAGCCCGCGAGTAAACGTCGATGGCCCCCTCGAACAGGGGGCCATCCAGCGGCAGCGGCTGAATCGAGAACGTCATCCCCGATACTGGGTCTTCCCGCCGACGCGGTCCTTGTTGAGCCGCTTGTTGAGGTGGAGCCCTTCGAGGATGAATTCCACCGATGCGGCAGTTTCGGCCGGTGAGCCCGCGCCGACCTTCTGGGCGGCGGCGGCGAGGCCATCGATCTGGCGGGCAAGTTCGACGTACTGCGCACTTGGCACCATGTCGCCCGCCTCCGCGGCAATCCCCGCCTTAAAGCGGCTGACGATGGGCTCGAGTTCGCCAACGTTGTAGTTGCGGTTGAAGACCGCGACGACAGCGCCCTGGATGAGCTTTTCGATGATCTGCTCTTCGCGGCCCTCTTCGACGGTTTCGAATTCGACCTTGCCGCTCAGCGTCGGGATCACGAAGGGAAGGTCGCTCACGCGTGGCACGACAACTTCTTCGCCGGTCATGATGGAGCGGCGAAGGGCGTTGGCCAGCAGGCTTTCGTAGTTGGCGATGCTCGCGCGGACGCTCACGCCGGAGCGCTGGTTCACATCGGGGCTGCGGCGGGCCAGCCGGCTGATTTCGGCAATGACTTCCTTCATGTAGGGAGGGACGACGACGTTGAAGTCGGCCGGCACGGGATGATGTTCGGCATTGATGATGTCGATCTCGTGCTCGATCTTGATCGGATAGTGCGTCCGAACCTGGGCGCCGTAACGGTCCTTGAGCGGCGTGATGATCCGGCCGCGGTTGGTGTAGTCCTCCGGGTTCGCGCTTGCGACGACGAAGACATCGAGCGGGAGGCGGATCCGGTAGCCCCGGATCTGGACGTCGCGCTCTTCCATGATGTTGAGGAGGCCGACCTGGATGCGCTCGGCCAGGTCCGGGAGTTCGTTGATGCAGAAGATGCCCCGGTTGGTACGCGGGATCAGGCCGTAGTGGATGGTGAGCTCATCCGAGAGGTACTTGCCCTCGGCGACCTTGATGGGGTCGACCTCGCCGATGAGGTCGGCGATGGTGATATCCGGGGTGGCCAGCTTCTCGGCGTAGCGCCGCT
>DATBWD010000268.1:0-2536 GCA_036515015.1 Tepidiformaceae bacterium | reverse complement strand
GAGCACGTCGGACAGGTAGCGGCTGTTGAAAGCGATCTTGGAGGCGTCGCCTTCGATGCGGGCATCGAGTGCGCCTTCGTTCTCGCCGATCTCGTCGGCGCGGGCGCTGATGGTGAGCTTTCCGGGCATGCCGTTCCCCGGCTGGAGCTGAAGCTTGATGATGCCGCTCCCATCGCGGGCGAAGATGGCGGCGATCCGGGTCTCGCGCTTGAACTCTTCGACATCGACGGTGCAGCGCGTGTTGTATTCCGCCGGGATGAGCTGGTTGTAGTTGGGGAACGTGCCCTGGATAAGCTGGGCCACCAATTCCGTGTCGGTGAGTTCGAAGAGGACCTGCGTGCGCTGCGGGTTGATGCGCATGAGGACGGGCTCCGAAGCATCGCCCAGGAGTCGCGCCACTTCCCGCAGTGCGCGGGCGGGGATGATCACCTCGATGGGGTCGGCGGGAGGCTGGGAGAGCGGGATGTCGGCAACGGCGAGCCGGAAGCCGTCGGCCGAGGCCATGGTGAGCCGCGAACCTTCGCTCTTCACGTGCACCCCGGTGAGCACGGGCCGTGAGTCATCGGTTGCTGCCGCGAATTCGACGCGCTCGATTGCCCGCCTCAATGCCTTTGGGTCGAGTTCGACGGCGCCGCCATCGCTGATCGAGGCGATGCGAGGGAAGTCTTCGGCATCCATGGCGTTGATGGTCGACTCGTTCCTGGCACACTCGAGTCGGACCTGGCGGCTGCGCTCCGGAATTTCCAGATCGACCGGGGCGGGAGGCAACGAAGAGACGAAGTCGCTGATGAGGCGGGAGGGGACGGTGGTGGCGCCCTCTTCGTCGATCTTGGCGCCGACCCACGTGCTGATGGCGATATCGAGGTCGGTGGCCGCGAGCTTGAGGCGGCCGCGGTCAGTCTGCAGGAGCACGTTGGCCGTGATGGGAAGCGTGGACCGCGTTGCGACTGCGCGGCCGACGATAGACAGCCCGCGCTGGAGGTTTTCCTGGAGTACCTGGACTTTCAATGGTTCACCCGCCTGGACGATTCGAGGGATTATATCTACGAATTGGCGATCTGGACAAGAAGAAGCTTAGGCGGGTAAACAATTTCGGGGCCATTCCAATCGCCTGCAAACGGGTGACAAAGCCGAAAAAGCTGAGATAAATTCGTAAGCCAATCGCTAAAGGTTTGCCCTATACTTGGGTTTGCGCCGTGTACATCTCTGACCTCCACATTGCGAACTACCGTAACTACGTACGCTCATCAGTCCGGCTCGATCGGGGGCTGAACCTGTTCATGGGCGACAACGCCCAGGGGAAGAGCAACCTCCTCGAGGCGATTTACCTCCTCTCGACGCTGCGCTCCAGCCGCGCGAGCAGCGACGCCGACCTCGTGCGACGCGACATCATCGACTCGGATTTCCCGGTGGCCCGGCTGGAATGCCACGTCGAACGGTCGGCGGGGAATATGCAACTCGAAGTCGCCATCGTGGGGCGGACAACCGACGCGAGCCACCGGGCCGGCAAGCGAGTGCGACTCAACGGGATCCCCAAGCGCGCGTCGGAGGCCGTTGGCCAGTTGTGTGCGGTGCTCTTCACGACGCTCGACATCGAAATCGTTGCCGGGCCACCGCTCCTGCGACGCCGCTATCTCGACATGATGATTTCGCAGGTGGACCGCGGCTACCTGCGAGCGATGCAGCGATACGCGCGGGTCCTGCAGCAGCGGAACAGTCTGCTCAAGCGGGTCCATGCCCGGGAAGCCTCGGCCAGCGAACTCAACTTCTGGGACCAGGAACTCGCGCACGCGGGTGGCATCATCATGCGGGCCCGGGCGGATGCGCTTGGCCACGTGGTCCCACAGGCGCAGTTCCAGATGGAGCGCCTGAGCGATGGGCAGGAGGACCTCCTCATCCTTTACCGGCCGGCGGTCGGAGGGCTCAACGAAGTCGACTCGCCCATCGATGAAACAGAGTGGACAGCACGGCTGCTGAAGGCACTCGCCAGCGTGCGGGGCCGCGAGATTGGCTCGGGGGCGACAATCATCGGCCCCCACCGCGACGACTTCAGCGTGCAGATCAACGACATGCCGGCCGATTCGTTCGGGTCGCGGGCACAGCAGCGGACGGCGGCCCTTGCGATGCGGCTGGCGGAGGCCAGCTACCTGCGCAAGGCGCTTGGCGACGACCCCGTGGTGCTGCTCGACGACGTCCTCAGCGAACTCGACGCCCGGCGGCGCCGGGGCGTGCTCGAGTACATCGACACCTTCCAGCAGACCATCGTGACCACCGCCGAGCCCGATCGTGTGCGCGAGGTGATGACCCGGGCCTCGGGACGGTACCTCGTCCAGGCCGGCACCCTCACCCGATTCGAAGGCGAGTAGCCCCTACCCGTTTCCAAAATCGCTCAGGTCGGTGGATTAGCGCTCGTCTGCGTCGCCGAAGATCGCCGGCAGCGGGCCGGCTGGGACGCTGACAATGAGCGCGCCAGGTTCGACCGTGAAGCACATCGGCGTTTCGCCGACGAAGTCGCCGTCGAGCTGGACGGGGAGGC
>DATBWD010000267.1:0-2013 GCA_036515015.1 Tepidiformaceae bacterium | reverse complement strand
TTCAAGTTCACCCCCGAACACGAAGCCCTCCGGACCGAGGTCCGCGAGTTCCTCCGCACCAACCTCCCTTCCGGCCCCGGCCCCGCCCGCCCAACCTCCCAGGAAAACTGGGACGAGCAGATGGCGTTCAATCAGAAACTCGCCGAACGCAAATGGATCGCCCCCGCCTGGCCGACCGAATACGGCGGCCTCGCCTGGGCCCACATCAAGCAGATGATCTTCAGTGAAGAACTCTCCTATGCCGGCGCCCCCGACGGCGGCCGCGTCTTCAACGTCGGCATGATCGGCCCCACCCTCATCGTCCACGGCACTGACGCCCAGAAGCGGGAACACCTCCCCCGCATTACCAGCGGCGAAGTCGTCTGGTGTCAGGGTTACAGCGAACCCGGCGCCGGCAGCGACCTCGCCTCCCTCCAGACCCGGGCCGTCCGCGATGGCGATGACTACGTCGTCAACGGTCAGAAGATCTGGACCACCGGCGCTCACCATGCTGACTGGTGCTTCCTCCTCGTCCGCACAGACCCCAATGCGCCCAAGCACAAGGGCATCTCCTTCCTCCTCGCCGACATGAAGAGTCCCGGCATCACCGTCCGTCCCATCGTCAACATGGCCGGCTACCACGAATTCAACGAAGTCTTCTTCGAAGACGTCCGCGTCCCCGTCGCCAACCGTATCGGCGAAGAGAACAACGGCTGGTACGTCGCCATGACGCTCCTCGACTTCGAACGCTCGAACGTAGCCTCGATAGCGGCGAACCAGCGGACGCTGGAGCACCTCGCCAGCTACATCCGCCGCGCCCACCCCGGTAACGGTTATGCCGACATCCTTCGCCACCAGGTGGCCGACCTCTGGATAGCCAACGAATCCGGCCGGCTGCTCAGTTACCGGACGGCCTGGATGCAGGAGTCCGGCCTCGTCGCCAACTACGAAGCCTCCGTCATCAAGGTCTTCGCGACCGAACTCGGCCAGCGCATCACCAACTTCGGCGTCAACCTGCTCGGCCTCAAGGGCCAGCTCGAGCCGGAGTCCGCCTACGCCGAATTCGCCGGCACCCTCGAAAAGGGCCACCTCTCGAACGTCTCCCCGACGATCTACAGCGGCTCCTCCGAGATCCAGCGCAACATCATCGCCACCCGGGGCCTCGGCCTCCCGCGCGACTGACCTCCCGCCGCCGCCGGCACCCCAACCCGCCAGCTAATCGGCGCGTGTAAACTGCGCCGGTGGATACCGCCCTCTTCCGAGAGAACGCCGGCCGCCTGCGGGTCGGCCTCGCCGCAGAACTTGGCTGCCAGCCGGCCGCCTTCGATGGACACGACCTCACCATCGTCCCGCGCCCTCCCGAAGCGCGCGGCAGTTTCGTCGCGGTGCTGACCTCCTTTGGCACCGGTACAGTCGCGAGCATTCAACCCGCCTACCTCGACTTCGCGCGGGCACTGTCGGTCGAAAAACACTTCCGGGCGATGTACGGCGTCTTCCTCGATCCGCTCGTAGAAGAAGGCCGTCGACGAGGCGAGAAGCTCGCATCCCGTACACCGAACCTCTGCTTCACCCTCTCCGAACTCCGGGAACCGAAGGCGTTGCCGGGGGGCTTCACGCTCGCCTTCCCCGACCCGGCCTGGCGCCGGCACTGCAAGGCCACAGGCGTCTTCCACAACGCTCTCGGGAGCCCCGAGGACGCCTGGCCCGAGTCCACCGCGGGTATCACCGTCGCGCTCATCGATCCGAATGGTGAGCCCGCAGCAGTCGTTGGCACCTGGGACGAAGCCCCCGGCATCATCGAAATCGGCGTTGATGTCGCCCGGACGTGGCGCGGCCACGGGTTTGCCGAGGTCGTTGTCAACGCCGCCGCCACGAAGATCCTCGAACTCGGTCGGGTGCCGGTCTACATGTGCGCGCCCACGAACATTCGGTCCCACCGCACGGCGCTGGCGTGTGGGTTCCTCCCGGTGGCTTCGTTCGCTCGCGTTGGCCCCGAAGCACCCTGATCTGCACCACGACACGCTGCCCTCCCCC
>DATBWD010000266.1:0-5366 GCA_036515015.1 Tepidiformaceae bacterium | reverse complement strand
GTGACCCAGCGCCTCCACGGCGATGTCGACGCCACGGTTGCCCGTCAGTTCCATGATCTTCGAGACGGCGCCTTCCGGTTCGAGGACGATGTCGGCCCCCATCCGCTTCGCCATGGCCTGCCGCTCGGGCACGCCCTCCACCGCGATAACCAGCCCCGCTCCCAGCGTCCGCGCCCCCGCAGTCGCGCACAGCCCGACTGGCCCCTGGGCGAAGACCGCCACCTTGTCCCCCGACCTGATGTTGGCCCGTTCCAGCCCCGCGAATCCGGTCGACATGATGTCCGTCGTGAACAGCACCTGCTCGTCCGTAAGGTGGTCAGGGATCTTCGCCATCGTGGTCTGGGCCCCGTTGACCAGGAAGAACTGCCCCTGCGCACCGAACAGCAGGTTGCCGGGAGCGCCGAAGGTCTGGCAGACCGAATGGTCGCCCTCCATGCAGCGAGGGCAGGTCCCGCAGCAGACGAGACAACTCGCCGCCACCCGGTCCCCCGGCCTGAAGGCCGTCACCCCCGCGCCCACCGCCTCGACGACCCCGACTGCCTCGTGCCCCATCGGCACACCCGCCGGTACCGGCATTTCGTCGACGATGTGCATGTCGCTCCCGCAGAGCGTGGTCAGGGTTGTCCGCACGAGTGCCTGCCCCGGTCCCGGTTCGTCCGGGTACGGTATCTCGCTCATACCGACCGTTGCCTGGCCGGTCTTCACACATGTCAACGAGTTAGGCACCTGCGTCTCCTCCCTGGCGTTCGCCTGCCGCGGCGCTCGAAACCTAGCTACTGCTCGGCTTGAGGCGCTATGCGCTGGCGCATAAACGGATATCGCGTCTCAGTCGAGGAGCGGCCCGAGGAAGTCGGCGAGTGCCTCCGCGGCGACCGGCTCGATAAGCAACGGGGCGTGTCCGACACCCGGCACCTCGACCACATGGCAGTCCGGGATGACCTCCGCCATGCGTGCGGCCACGCTGGGGCTCAAGACATCGCTCTCCGCGCCCCGCAACACCAGCACGGGAACCTTGATGCGGCCCGCTACGGACCACGGGTCCTCGTCGGGAGCGCGCGCCGTCATCGCCCGGACCGCTGGATCCATCTTCCAGACATACAGGCCCGTGTCGCTCTTGCGAACGTTCCATCGCGCGAACTCCGCTACCTGGTCATCCGGCAGGCCGCGCACCATCGGCCCGTAGTTTTCCCTGTAGTACTTCACGACTGCCTTCATGTCGGCGAACGCCTCTGGTGCGTGCCCAACGTATGCGACGATGCGCTGCAATCCCGCCGGGTCGATCTCGGGCCCGACGTCGTTCAGCACCATCCGGCTCACGCACTCGGGGTACCGCGCGCCGTAGTTCATCGAAATGAGCCCGCCCATCGAGGTGCCCACAAGCGCGAACGACTCGAGGTTCAGCGCAGCCCGGATCGCTTCGAGGTCGGCCACATAGTTCTCAACGTGGTACCCGTCCGGCGGTCCCCACTCAGATTCGCCCCGCCCTCGCACGTCCAGGCAATAGACGTGGAATCGCTCTGCCAGCCGTGGCGCTATCCCATCGAAGGTGTGCGCCTGGCCTGCCAGCCCGTGGATCATCATCACGGCAGGTGAACTGGGCGCCCCTCGGACCAGCAGGTGATGCCGCAGGCCGTTCGCCTCGACGAAAAGGTCCCTCGTTGGCACTGTCAGTTGGGCAGTTTCCATGGTGTCTCCCGGCCGTGAAGTCTGGCGGGGATTGTAGGCGTTGTGCGCCCGTGTGCCTACGATCCTGGGAGCGGCTGGCGGCCCGCGAACCCGGATTGCAGGTCGTGCCACCACGCGAGGTCGGGCTCACCCAGCATGTAACAGAGGAACACGATCTGCCCCTCCCGCTCGTGGTAGAAGTCGATCAGCCCCTTCTCCGGGTCCTTTAACTCGATCCCCCACTGCTGAAGCCGGCCGGCGCCCCTTCGTAATTGCCGGTCCAGTTCCCTGGCACGGTCCGTCCCGCCCTCGCCCTCCCAGGGGTCTTCCAGCAGGTGACCATCGCCTGAGGCGCCTCGCGAGGAAGCGGAGGTCGCTGCCTGCAAAGCTCGCAGTTCCACGAAGGCCGAGCGGATTTGCTCCAGCACCGGGATGACCCTCGGAAGGATCTCCCGCGCCTCTTCGATGCTATACAGTCGCATTTCGCTCCTAGACAAACAGGTGCAGCGGCATTTGTGTCGGGTGCACCGAATCACCGCTCTCCAGGCGGCCATGGTCCAGCAGTTCGTCCTGGACGCCCGGCCCGATGACCACGTTCCGACCCACTCGGAGGCCGCGCGGCACCACCACGCGCTTCCCGAGTATCGTGATCCCCGCATTCACGATGTCCGGGCGTTCGAAGTTGGCCACGCTCGGGTCGCCTTCTCCTATCACCGCGCCCTCCCCGACCGTCACGTCCTTGTCGAGGATCGAGCGGTCCACCACCGCGCCCGAGCGAATGATGCACCGGTGGTGGATCACGGAATCCCTCACCTCCGCTCCCTCCTCCACGATGACTCCCGGCGAGATCACCGACCGGAACACGTTTCCGTCGATCTGGGCGGCCGGCGAAATCAGCGAATTCTGGACGCTTGCTCGTGTCCCCACACGGGTCGGTGCCAGCAGCGATCCCGACGTGCGTAGCCGCATCACCGGGTCGTTCAGCGGCAGCGGTGGGTTTGGGCGAAGGAAGTCCATGTGCGACTCCCAGTACGACTCGATCGTGCCCACATCGCGCCAGTAGTCCCTGTACTGGTACCCGAACACCCGGTGCGTCCGGTACATCCTCGGGATGATGTCCCGCCCGAAATCGTGGCTGCTCCCATCCCCGAAGTCCGCGTCCTCCTGCAACTGCTCGACGAGGATGTCCTTGTTGAAGCAGTACACGCCCATCGAAACCCAGGGCGACCTCGGCTCCCGCGGCTTCTCCTGGAAGTCCACGACCCGGCCGGTCGAATCGAGGTCCAGTACCCCGAACCGGTGAGCCTCCTCGCGCGGCACCGAGTAGACACCGACTGTCACGTCCGCGCCCTGCCGCCGGTGGTAGTCAACCATCTCGACGTACGAAGTCAGGTAGATGTGGTCGCCGGCAAGGATCAGCACCTCGTTCGGCTGCGATTCCTCGATGTAGTACAGGTTCTGATAGACCGCATCGGCCGTGCCCTGGTACCAGTCCATGTCCGGCCGGCCCTGGTATGGCTGGAGGATCTCGATGCCACCCTCGAGTGTGTCGAACCCCCAGGCGCGGCCCGACCCAATGTGGTTCTGGAGCGACCTCGGCCGGTATTGCGTCAGCACCGCCAGTTGCTTGATGCCCGAATTTGCGCAGTTGCTCAACGCGAAGTCGATGATCCGGTACTGCCCGCCGAACACTACCGCGGGCTTTGCCCGCTGCTCCGAGAGGATGGAGAGGCGGTCGCCCTGGCCTCCGGCAAGGATCATCGCCAGAACATCGATCATGGGGCCTCCAGGACCGGGTTAAGCGCTAATTGTACGCGCGACGCCTTGCCCCCGCCCACCTCGCACCCCCGCGTGCAACCGGCACGCCCGCGCCCCTCGGGCGATATACTCGTGCTAGTCGAATCAGAAGGTGCCCGGCCACCATGCGCTCCTGCCGCATCGCCCTTGCGCAGTTCAACTCCACGGTCGGCGACATAACCAACAATGTCGCCCGGATCATCGCCGAAATCGAACACGCCCACGAGGCCGGGGCCGCCATCGTCGCCTTCCCGGAACTGGCAGTCACCGGCTATCCGCCTGAAGACCTGGTCCTCCGCCGCTCCTTCTGCGTGGCCAGCCGCGATGCCGTGCAGCGAATCGTCCCCACCACGAAGGGCATCATCGCCATCGTCGGGTTCGTCGACTGGCTCCATGGCGATGCTTTCAACGCCGCCGCCGTCATCGCTGATGGGGTATGGGTCGACACCTATCACAAGCGGCGGCTGCCTAACTACGGTGTCTTCGATGAAGAGCGGTATTTCGCCGCCGGCCGCCGCGTGCCCGTCTACCAGGCCGGCGAATTGCGCTTCGGCGTCTCCATCTGCGAGGACATCTGGTACCCCGGCCTCCCGCTCGACGCCATCGCCCTCGGCGGGGCGGAACTGTGCGTCAACATCAACGCCTCGCCCTACTACCGCGGCCGCGTCCACGAACGAGAACGGATGCTCGCCACGCGCGCGGCCGACAACCTCATCGCCGTCGCCTACGTTAACCAGGTCGGCGGCCAGGACGAACTCGTCTTCGATGGCTGCTCGATGGTCTTCAACGCTGAGGGTCTGCTCGCGGCCCGCGGTCCCCAGTTCCGCGAAAGCCTGCTCGTCACCGACATCGACCTCGACGAAGTCTCCCAGCAACGCCTCCACGACCCTCGCCGCCGCGTCGAACTGCGGGAACGCGAAGGCGTGGCCGGGGTCGATCCCGTCGATATCGCGTTCGCCCCGTCGCTGGCCGCTCCCGGCGGCTTCCTGCGGCCAATTGAACCGCTTCTCGGCGAGGAAGAGGAGGTCTGGCAGGCCCTCGTCCTCGCCACGCGCGACTACCTCGGCAAGACGAGCTTCCAGAAAGCGCTCATCGCCATCTCCGGCGGGATCGACTCGGCCCTCGTTGCGGCGATCGCCGTCGACGCCCTCGGCCCCGAGAACGTTATCGGCGTTTCCATGCCCAGCCGCTATTCGAGCCAGCACTCCGAAGACGACGCCCGCGCTCTCGCCGAGAACCTCGGCATGCGCTTGCTGCGCATCCCGATCGAACCGGCCCACGCCGCAATGCTCGAAATGCTCGCCGACGCATTCGAAGGCAGCGAACCAGGCACCGCCGAGGAGAACCTCCAGGCCCGCCAGCGCGGCAACGTCCTCATGAGCCTCTCGAACAAGTTCGGCTGGATCGTCCTGACCACCGGCAACAAGAGCGAACTGGCGACTGGCTACGCCACGCTCTACGGCGACATGGCCGGCGGCTACGCCGTCATCAAGGACGTCCCCAAGATGCTCGTCCGCCGGCTCAGCCGCTGGCGAAACGACTCGGCCGGCCGGGAAATCATCCCGGAGTCCACCATCACGAAGCCACCCAGTGCGGAACTCCGCCCCGGCCAGGTCGACGAGGACTCGCTCCCGCCCTACGAAGTGCTCGATCCCATCCTCGAGGCCTACGTCGAAGACGACCGCACCATCGACGAGATCGTCGCCATCGGCTTCGACCGCCCCACCGTCGAACGCGTCGTCGCGATGGTCGACCGCAACGAGTACAAACGCCGCCAGGCTCCCCCGGGCGTCAAGATCACCCCCCGCGCCTTCGGCCGCGACCGCCGGCTCCCCCTCGCCGCCCGCTACCACGCCCCCTGAATCCACGCACCCTTGCGCCCAGACCCCCTACCCTCCAAAGTC
>DATBWD010000265.1:0-2294 GCA_036515015.1 Tepidiformaceae bacterium | reverse complement strand
GACGAGCCGCTGGAGCCTGCGCCCCTGCACCCAGATTTCGTGGAGCGACTCGCGCTGCACCTGCTTCGAAAACGAATGCCCGCGGCGGAGGAGGATGTCCGCGTTGCCGAGGACCTGCTGGAGCGGCGTCCGCAGTTCGTGCGACACCAGGCCAAGGAAGTCATCCTTCGCACGGATGGCCTCCTGCAGCGCGGCTTCGGTTTCTTTCAGCTGCTGGATATCGGTCGCGCCCCCGATCCATTCGGTCGTCCCCGTCGTTTCGTCGACAATGGGGACGAGACGAAGGAGATGCCACCGGTATTCGCCGTCCCATCGGCGCAGTCGCGCTTCCAGTTCGGCGGCGGCGCCCGCAGCGGTCGATTCCTCCAGCGACTCCCGGATGAGCCGCTCGTCACCCGGGTGATAGGGCAGCGCCCCGCCGATCTCGCCGTCGCTGCGCCCCGTTTCGTATTCGCGATAACGGGCGTTGGCGAATTCTATCTGCAGGTCGCGCTCGCCCCGCACCTGGCGCCAGGCGAGGACCGGGATGCTGTCGGCGAAGTCGCGGAAACTGCGTTCTCCCGCCGCGACCGAATCCAGCGCTCTCTGGAACTGCTGTTGCGCCTGCCGCAATTCCTCGATGTCGGTGGCCGTGCAGATGAGCCGGATCACTTTGCCGCGCTCATCCAGCACCGGTTCCACCCGCAGCAGGTGTGAGCGGGGGACGCTGTCGTGACGCCGCAATCGAACTTCGACCTCGCCGCCGGCGCCGGTAGTCACGACGTCGTCGCGAAGCCGCCGGGAAAGGTCGGAGTCAAAGGGCGTTTCGTAGAAGCCGGGGCCGAACTCGCCTTCCGAATCCCCCGTGATGAACTCCCGCATGGTCGAATTGGCGAACTCGATCTCGTCGTGGCTCTGGCCTTTCACGGGCCGGGTCCAGGCAAGCACCGGGAGGCGGTTGGCGAAGTCGCGGGCCTCTCGTTCGCTGACCGCGACCAGCGCGGCTGCTTCGCGTTCGCGGGCGGCCTGCCGGTCGAGCCGTGCTCCCACCGCCCACGCTCCCATTGTGGCCGCGATGCCCGCGAAGGCGAGGCCGGCGAGTTGCAATGCCAGGGCCCGGCGTGCGCCGGCGAGGAGCGCCGACTCCGGTTGTTCCCAGAACACCATCCAGCCGGAGATCGGCACGGTTGCATAGCCAACAACCCGGCCGGGTTCTCCGTTGAGGCCCGTGGCCCCGGCGGCATGCCCTTCCATCGACTGGCGAGCCCTTGCCAGCAGCGGGTTCGACGAGACGTCCTGCAGTGTCCCGACCGGGCCGTCGTCCGCCAGCACCTGGCCGGACTGGTCGACGATGATGAGCCGCCCGTCGAGCGACGAGGAGTGGCGGGAAAGGACGCCGCCGGCGTCGTCGAGCCGGGAGCCGCCGATGAGCACCGCGACCATCTGGCCGTCGTCGCCGTAGACGGGCACGGCGATCGAGAGCAGCGGCTGCGGCGTTATCCGGCCCATGAGGGCGGGCGCGATTGCCGGCTGGCCAGTGGCGATAACCTGCTGAAAGTGCTCCCGGTCGGCATACGAGATGGTGGCCGGTTGACCTGGCGCCGGGTCGGGTTGACGCTGGAGGCCATCCACGCGCAGTCCGCCGTCGAGGTCGACGAGGCCCAATCCGCCTGTGAATCCGAGTTGCTCTACCTGCTTGCTCGTCAGGTAATCGCGCGCAGTGTCGTAGTCGAGATGCCTGAGTGCCGGGCTGGCGGCGATGCCCTGGAGGAGCGAGACGCGGCCGAGCATGAACTCGTTGAGCGCCGTCGCACGCTGGGCCGCGGTTTCCTCTGAATGCTGATGGTGGCGGTCGCGGTTGTCCTGGTAGCTCTCCCACGCCAGCCGCGCTCCAATCAGGCACAGCAACAGGACGATGATCCCCGTGGTCATCGGCAGCCACCAGCGGAGGGGAGGCGATTGGATGGTGTTGGGTGATACCTGAGTCAGCGGACGGCCTTCGAAGATGTTGTCTCCGAAGTCTACGCGAATACGAGCGTCACCCTACCGACCATAACTTTCAGTTCGATAACAAGTCTGGCCGGGTGGGGTCCGGCGGCATGCCCCCCGTCCGCACACGAGGCGCGGAGCACTGGCGCTGGTATTGGGTCAGGGCTTTTCCGGCTTGGCGGCTCGAAGATCGTCCCGCAATTCCGCAAGGTTTTCGTAACACCGGTCGGGGCCACGGCCCGGCGAACGTAGCCTTGCCCCGTGCTAGGGTCGAATTCGAGACCGCCTCCCGGCGGGAGTTCCATCACCATGACTGTCGCGCGGTT
>DATBWD010000264.1:0-3063 GCA_036515015.1 Tepidiformaceae bacterium | reverse complement strand
GCTCCATGATGGCGATCTCGGACTCGGTGTTCTTGGGGTAGTGGGTGCGGATCTGGGCGCCGTAGCGGTCCTTGAGCGGTGTGATGATGCGGCCGCGGTTGGTGTAGTCCTCCGGGTTCGCGCTTGCGACGACGAAGACATCGAGCGGGAGGCGGATCCGGTAACCCCGGATCTGGACGTCGCGCTCTTCCATGATGTTGAGGAGGCCGACCTGGATGCGCTCGGCCAGGTCCGGGAGTTCGTTAATGCAGAAGATGCCCCGGTTGGTACGCGGGATCAGGCCGTAGTGGATGGTGAGCTCATCCGAGAGGTATTTGCCCTCGGCGACCTTGATGGGGTCGACCTCGCCGATGAGGTCGGCGATGGTGATGTCGGGCGTGGCCAGCTTTTCGCCGTAGCGGTCGTCGCGGTCGAGCCACTCCAACTCGGCGTTATCACCGAGCTCCTCGATGATGTCGCGGCCGCGGCGGGTGATGGGCGCGAAGGGGTTCTCGGGAATCTCGCAGCCCTTGAGGACGGGTGTTGCCTCATCGAGGAGAGCAGTGAGGGCGCGAATGATGCGCGACTTCGCCTGGCCGCGTTCGCCGAGGAAGATGATGTCCTGGCCGGCGAGGATGGCGTTGACGACGTGGGGGATGACGGTTTCGTCGTAGCCGAAGACGCCGGGGAAGAGGTCTTCACCTTCGCGAATTTTCTGGATGAGGTTCTTACGCATCTCCTCGCGGACCGGCAGAACCTGGTAACCGGATGCCTTAAGTTCGCCGACTGTCCGCGGCCGTTCGAGAGTTGTCACGCGTTCCCACCTCTTCACCCACCACTCCAGATTGCTTCGGAGCGGGGCAATTGCGAAAGCCTGGAGTGCCGATTGCTATCTGTGCTCAACCGGCGTGCTTCGATCATAGGGGGCGGGATAGGCGTGTCAACCGAGCCAGGCCGCGCCCATCGCCGGCCGGACCGGCCCTTCGTAAGGTCGTGCTTACCGGCCAAGGAGGTGCTCGATCTGGTCCAGGGCCTCGGGCCGGTTGGCGTTGACGAAGCTGCGGAGGTCCGGGTCCGCCTCGCGCACTTCGGACGCAGTCACCTTCCGCACCTCCAGGGCATCGTAGGCAGCAACGATCTTGAGGACGTCGTTTTCGACGGCGCGGCGGAAAGCCGGCAGGCAGACGCTCGCCCGGTAGACGGCGGTGAGCGGTTCGGCAAACCCCTCTTCGAGGTAGGGGCAGACGATGTCGAAGCCGGGAGCCATGGCGGCCAGGTGGGCCACCAGCTCGGGGCGAAGCAGCGGCGCGTCGCAGGAGACGGCGAAGCAGTACTCGGTCGCGACGTGGGGGAAGCCGGAGACGAGCCCTGCCAGCGGGCCCTTGGCCTCATACTGGTCGTCCGCGATAGTCACCGGGATGCGGACGTCGATATCGGGCAGGCGCTGACCGGCGGCCCGGACGACGACGAGGGCCGAGCAGACCGGTTCGAGCGCGGACGCCACCCACTGGAGCAGGGGCCGGCCGTGGAGACTGGCGGAGGCCTTGTCGGAACCGAAGCGCGAACTCTTGCCGCCGGCAAGGATGAGCCCCGTGAGGGGGGCCGCCGGGCCCGGGGAGGGATTCCCGTCACTCTCGAGGGACGCTGCTGTGTACGATGAGGTCATGGATCTCTGGGACGCCTTCGACCTGACTGCTGGCTCTATCGTGGCCGCAGTAGGTGGGGGAGGCAAGACCAGTCTCGTGTACGCGCTGGCCAGGGAAGCCGCCGGGCGAGGGTACTCGGCCGTGGTCACGACTACCACTCGCTTCACCCGGCCGAAGGGCATGGAGATGCCCATGGTCGTGGAAGCTTCGGCCGCCGAAGTGGCCGGGCGGCTCGAGGGGACGCTCGAACCGGGCAGGATCGTCGTCGCCATTTCGGGAACGGGCTCTCAGCGGCGGCTCGTTGGCTACGACGATGCGGGCATTGCGTCGATCGCGCGGCTGAAGCCGGGGCTGCTGGCCGTCGAGGCCGACGGGTCGGGCCGCCTGCCGTTCAAGGCGCCGGCGGAACACGAGCCGGTCATCCCATCGGCCACGACACACGTGGTGGTGTGCGTCGGACTGGAAGTGCTCGGGCGGGCGCTGACGGAGGAGTTCGTGCACCGGCCGGACCTCGTGGGGGGGCTGGCGGAGGTCGGGCAGGGCGAGCCAGTGGGCCCGGGCGTCGTGACGAGAGTGCTGCTGCACCCGGAAGGCGGAAAAAAGCGGGTACCGCCAGGAGCACGCCTCTGCGCGCTGCTCAACAATCCCCCGACAGAGGAGCACGAACGGCTCGGCGTTCACATCGCTCAGCGGCTGGTCTACGGGGGCTACCATGTTGCCGTGGTGGCATGCGCCCACCGCCCGGGGGACATCCGGGCGGTGATGAAGTAACGGGAGTGCCGGGCGGCCACACGGTGTGCTGAGATGAAGCTGTTTTCACGGAAGCCGCGCATCACGGAAGAGAACTATGGGCGCCTGATGACGTCGTTCGGGCGCGTGGTTGATCGTGACCGGTTTGTGAAAGAACCGTCGGAGGCCCTCGCCCAACGCGTGGTCAGCGAAGAACCCGAAGTCGCGGCGGCGCTCGATGCGCTGCTCTACCGGGGAGCAACCCACTACCACCTCCGGCTGCTCGCCGGGGCGTGGATCATGGCGCAGGAGGGGAGCGTGCCGGTCGAGACCGCCGCCGTCTTCGAAGAGGCCGTGGCGTGGAAGTTCGGCCCGCTCGTCAAAGGGTCGGGGAGGCTGCCCCACCGGCTTTCGGAACTGGCCCGGGGCGAGGCCCCGCGCGACTTGGGCCTCGAACAGGGACCGGCGAGCGGGTAAGCCTTCAGGAAGCGGTGAGGCGCCCGCCGTACTGGTCCTGGAAGTAGCGGGCGAAGTCGCCACCCGCGGCGGCGGCCCAGACATCCTGGTTCTCGGCATACCAGCGGACGGTCCGCAGGATGCCGTCGTGAAACGGCACTTCTGGGCGCCAGCCCAGGCCGCGAAGGCGGGAACTGTCGAGCGCGTAGCGGCGGTCGTGCCCAGGGCGGTCGGTCACGGCCGTGATGAGCGA
>DATBWD010000263.1:0-8941 GCA_036515015.1 Tepidiformaceae bacterium | reverse complement strand
CCGTCGACGAGGACGCCGTCCATATCGAAGATGACCGCGTCGAACTGGCTCAGCCTAGTCCTCCAGCGCCGCGGCGCCGCCCACGATATCGAGCAGTTCCTTGGTGATCTGTTCCTGGCGCACCTTGTTGTAGGTCAGCGTCAGTTCCCGCTGGATATCGAGCGCGTTATCGGTCGCGTTCTTCATTGCCACCATGCGTGCGGACTGCTCGCTCGCGGCAGATTCGAGGATCGCCTCGTAGATCTGCATTTCGATGAAGCGGGGCAGCAGCTGTTCGAGAACCGTACCGGGTGACGGCTCGAAGATGTAGTCCTGCCGGTAGGATTCGGCTTCTTCCGCGGATGCCATCTGTGGCGGCTGGATGGGAAGGAGCTGCCGGACAACGGGCCGCTGGCTCGCGGTGGAGACGAATTCGGCGTAGCTCAGGAAGACCTGGTCAACGTTCCCGGCGAGGTAGTCGTCGATGATGAGCCGGGAGATGGCGAGCGTTTCAAGCTGGCTCGGGTAATCGCCAAGTTCTGTGAATTCGGCAATGACGTGGGCATGGGCACGCACAAAGAAGTCCCGGCCCTTCTTGCCGACAGTGACGAGCGACACCGGCTCGTGCTGCATCGCGACGAAGGTGCCGGCGCTGCGATTCAGGTTCGCATTGAGGCCGCCGCACAGGCCGCGGTCAGGGGTGATATGGATGACCGCCATGTTTTCGACTGGCCGCTTGATGAGCAGGGGGTGGGCGACTTCATCGGCGAAGTCGCCGCCAACGGTCGAGAGCCCGGCCAGGACGACGTGGAGTTTTTCCGCGTAGGGGCGCGACTGAAGAGCCCTATCCTGGGCGCGACGCATCTTGGAGGCGGCCACCAGCTGCAGCGCGTTCGTAATCTTCGCGGTGCTCTTGACGGTCGTGATGCGTCGCTTGATCTGGCGAATCGTCGGCATGTGCTGCTTCCCGTTGCGGGTGTGTGGCGGCGCTGGAAGCGCCTGGGCGGTCTATCGCCGGGGAAGGTCGCCCTCCCCCCGGACAGATGGTCTAGAAGGGCACGTTCTGCTTGAAGGAGGAGACCGCTTCGCGCAGGCTGTCGTTGATTTCGGGCGTCAGTTCCCGGGCCTCAGTGATCTTCGCCAGGAGGTCGGGGTGGTTGCTCGCCAAGTACTTGCGGAGGCCGGCTTCGAAGTCGTGGACCTTCGTCACCGGGACGTCGTCGAGGAGTCCCTGCGTGAGCGCGAAGATGACCGCGACTTCTTCGGCGAGGCTGAGCGGCGCGAGGAGCGGCTGCTTCAGCAGTTCGGTGGCGCGCTGGCCTCGTTCCAGCTGGCGGCGGGTGGCCGCATCGAGGTCGCTGGTGCCGAACTGGGCGAAGGCCTGGAGTTCGCGGTACTGCGCCATGTCGCCCTTGAGGCCGCCGGAGACGGACTTCATTGCCTTGGTCTGGGCCGCCGAACCCACGCGGCTCACCGAGAGACCGACGTTAATGGCGGGGCGGATACCGGCGTTGAAGAGGTCAGCCTCGAGGTAGATCTGGCCGTCGGTGATCGAAATGACGTTCGTCGGGATGTAGGCCGAGACGTCGTTCGCCTGGGTTTCGATGATCGGGAGGGCACTGAGCGACCCCCCGGCATCGAGGCGCGCGGCCCGTTCGAGCAGGCGGCTGTGGAGGTAGAAGACGTCGCCCGGGTAGGCCTCTCGCCCCGGCGGGCGGCGAAGGAGCAGGGAGATCTCACGGTAGGCCCAGGCGTGCTTGCTCAGGTCGTCGTAGACGATGAGGGCATCGCGGCCGGACTCCATGATCTCTTCGCCGATGGCGCAACCGGCATATGGTGCGAGGTACTGGAGCGCGGCGGAGTCGGAGGCGTTCGCGGTGACGATGATGGTGTGCTCCATCGCGCCTGCTTCTTCGAGCGTGCCAAGGATCTGCGCCACCTTACCGGCCTTCTGGCCGATGGCGACGTAGATGCAAATGAGGTCGCCGCCCTTCTGGTTGACGATGGTGTCGAGGGCGATGGCAGTCTTGCCGGTCGACCGGTCGCCGATGATCAACTCGCGCTGGCCGCGGCCGATGGGGAACATCGCGTCGATTGTCTTGATACCGGTCTGCACGGGCTGGTTCACGCTGCGGCGGAGGGTCACACCGGGGGCGATGCGCTCGATCGAGCGAGTCCTGGTGGTCGCGATGGGGCCTTTCCCATCGATCGGGTTGCCCAGCGGGTCAACGACGCGGCCGATCAGGGCATCACCGACGGGGACTTCGATGATGCGGCCGGTGGCGCGGACTTCGTCGCCCTCCTTGATGTCGGTGTAGTCGCCGAGGATGACGGCGCTGACGGACTCTTCTTCAAGGTTGAGGGCGATGCCCATGCTGCCGTTGGAGAATTCCAGCAACTCGGAGTACATCGCGCCGGAAAGCCCGTGGATGCGGGCAACGCCGTCGCCGGCTTCGGTCACCGAACCGACGTCGGTAGCGACGACGGTGGTGCCGAATCCCTGGATTTGCTCGCGCAGGATCGAGGCGATCTCCTCAGCGCGTACTGCCATAGCTATCCATCCTCTTGTGGTGTTGGTGGTATGCGAGGGGGTTAACGAGCGCCCTCAAGTTCTCGCCGTAGGCGCTTGAGGCGCGTTCGGACACTTCCGTCTATGAGCGTATCACCAATCCGGATAATGAGGCCGCCAAGTATCACGGGATCGGTATGGGCTGTTGCCCTTACGGTCTTCCCGGTTTCCTTGCTCAGCCGCTGTTCGATGGTGCCGATCTGTTCGGCCGAGAGGTCGATCGCGCTGGTGAATTGCGCGTGGACGATCCCCTCGTGCTCATCGGCCATTCGGTCGAAAGAGGTCGCGATGGCGCGCGCGTGAAGCGAGCGCCCTTTCTGGACGAGCAGCTTCGCGAAGTTCAGCGCCAGGGGCTGGACTCCGAGGATGCGTTCCAGCATGCCTTCCCGTTGTTGCAGCGGGATGCGGGAGTCGGCAAGCACCGGCGCCACTTCGGATTCCGAAAGCACGGCGGCGATGTCGTTCAGGTCCGAACGCCAGGCTGCAATGGTGCCCTGTTCGAGGGCGATGCTGAAGGCGGCCTGGGCGTATCGGCGCGCGACCTGCTCGTCGGCCATCGTCAGTTCCCGGTGAGGGTCGACTCAGCCAGCGTCTCGTCGATGATTCGCTGGTGGGCCTGCTTGTCGAGTGACTGGCCGATGACGCGCTCGGCGGCGAGGACGGTGATATCGGCGAACTCTCCGCGGAGTTCGGCGATAGCGCGGTCGCGTTCGAGCTGGATTTCGGTGCGGGCGCGTTCGAGCGCGGCGTCGCGGTCTCGGGCAGCCTGCTCGCGGGCATCAGCCTGAATGCGGTTCGCGATTTCCTGGGCATTGGCGATAACGCCCTGGCTCTCTTTGCGAGCTTCTTCGAGCTGAGCCTGCATGTTCGCCTGGGACTGGGCCGCTTCGGCGCGCGCGATCTCGGCTGCGTTCAGCCCTTCAGCGATGCGCTGCCGGCGCTCATCCAGCATCCGGAGGACAGGCTTGTAGAGCACCAGCCGCAGGATGAACAGCAGGATGAAGAAGTTCACGATCTGCGCGATCAGTTGCGGCAGGTTGAGTCCGAGTGCTTCGACTGCTTCGCCCATACGGGCACCTCTTCCGTTTGGTGATTAGATGACGAAGGCGATGATGAGGGCGGTCAGCAGAGCGTAGATACCGAGCGCTTCTGCGAAGGCCACGCCAAGGATCATGTTGGTCTGGATGGCGCCGCGGGCTTCGGGGTTGCGGCCGAGGGCTTCCATGGCCTTGCCGACGAGGTTACCGATCGCCCATGCGGGGCCGATTGCGCCGACCGCCATCGCCAGTCCTGCACCGATCGCCTTGGCGCCGTCTGTTTCCAGGGCGACCAGGAAGGGAAGGTAGGAAAGGATATCCATTACGAGCTGTTCCTCCGGTTGCGCCACGATGGGCGCGTATTTCTGCAACAGGCCTTAGTGTGCCTGGGCTGCCCCTGATGGGAGTGGTGCATGGGTGTCTCCGGGCGCGTTTGGGTCGTGCCCGTAGTCATCGGTCCCATGCGATTCGTGATCCTCGCCGTGCTGCTCGACTGCTCCCACCGCGAAAACGAGGGTGAGCGCGGCAAAGACGATTGCCTGGATGAGCCCAACAAAGAGCTCGAGGCCGTAAATGCCGATCGGAGCGATAAACGGGACGAGGAACGTGAGGATGAGGATGAGGACGCCACCAGCGAAGATGTTCCCGAAAAGCCGGAACGTGAAGCTGATGATGCGGATGAATTCAGAGAGGAGTTCGAGAAAGCCGACAAAGGTCATGATCGGGTTCTTCAGGGGGTTCATGAAGAACTTGCCGAGGTAGCCAAGCCCGAGAGCCTGGAAGCCCCAAAACTCGATGATGAAGAAGGCACAAATGGCGAGCGCGAGCGTGTTGTTCACGTCGCTGAAGGCTGCCCGGAAGAACGGGTAGACCATGCCGACCTTTTGGCCCGGGAATTCGAGGCTGGAAAGCGTTACGCCAAGCGCAGGGCTGGGGACACCTTCTTCCTCAGCCAGGCTGGCGAGCTTCGAGCCCGCGGGCAGGGCGGCGTGTGCGCCTTCGCCGTGGAACTTCGGCGCTTCGGGGTCGGCCTGGAGCGCCTCCCAGGCGCCGTGGACGTCCGCTTCGGATGGGTGCTCATCATCGGTGGCGCGGAAGTCGGTGAACTGTTCCGAGAGCGCGACGATGTAGCGGTCGAGAGCCTCGCCCGGCTGTTCGCCGAGGTGGAGTTCGAACTTGAAGGTCTCGGCGCCGGGGAGGGCCATCTTGACGCCGCCGACGTCGTCCATGATCCAGGTGAGGAAGTGGTGGTCGTCGTCGAAGGGCTCGCCCTTGACCTGCTGTTCCTGGATTTCGTGGAAGATCTCCTCGCCGTAGTCCTGGGTTATGCCGACGGCCTTGAAGAAGGGCAGGAGCGCGACCCAGTTGGCGACGAGTATGAAGAGGAAGAACGTGGCGACGACCATGAAGAAATGGCGGGCCTTTTCACGCCCCGCCACTTCCTCCATCTGGGTGAGCATCGCGTCGAGGAGGCCCTCGACGAAGTTCTGCACACCGGTGGGGATGAGTTTCATGGAACGAGTGGCGAAGTAGCCGAGGACGATCAGGATGAGCATGGCGGCCCAGGAGGCCATCATCGTGCTCGAGATATTGAAGAAGCCGAAGGTCCAGAGGATTTCGGGGGGAATGGCGATATGTGGCTCTGGACCAGAAGCGACGATGAAGCCTGTGCCAATGACGATAAGCGTAATGGCGACGATTACGATGATGCGTATTCGCGACACGTCTACTTCTTCTCCGGTGAATCGCTTCCGATTCGTTCCATCAGGGGCATCAACATCCGAATCCCACCGAGCAAGGCGACGGCAAGCCCCAGGATGATGCCGGCAAGTGTGAATACGGGTTCAAGACCGGTTTGACCGTCGGCCCAACGGCCAACCACCACGCCGAGGATGATGCAGGCGGCAAAGTACCATCCTGCGCCCAGCAGATAGGCGGTTGGCATGACCCAACTGCCCATGGCAGCCTCCTCGTGGGCGCCCGGACTTAGACCGGGTCGGATCATAGACAGATTGTGAAGCAAAGCGCAAGCGAAAGCGGGTGCCGATCCTTAGCGTTTTCGTTCGTCGAAGTCGTCGAGGTCCAGTCCCTCAATGAAGTCTTTGAAGGCGCCGAGGCGTTCGAGTTCGGCCGGATCGAGCGGCCGTTTCGCTCCCCCCTCGCCGTCCTGGGGCTGCCCGTCTTCATCGAGGATGACGCCAGCCCGGTCGAGGACGGAGTCCTCGGCATAGATCGGTGCGTCGACGCGGACGGCGAGGGCAATGGCATCGGATGGGCGGGAGTCCACCTCGACCGTCTCGCCGTTGACATCGAGGACGATGCGCGCGAAGAAGGTGTCGTTCGAAAGATCGTTCACGACGATGTAGGCGACGCGGCCACCGAGTTGTTCGATGAGGTTGCGAAGGAGGTCGTGGGTCAACGGGCGGGCGACACTGACATCCTGGAGGCGGACCGCGATGGCATCAGCTTCGGCCGGCCCGATCCAGATGGGGAGGTACCGGTCGGCGTCCTTCTCTCGGAGGATGACCACGCGCTGGTAGTTCATGAGGCTGAGGCGGATGCTTTCAATGCTGAGTTCTTTCACTGCACCACCTCCTGCCGCGATCTCTGACTGGATGATAGGAGCCGGTTCGCAAGCCGGTCAATGTAACGAGCGGGGCACAGACCGTTCGTAGAGGCCCGCGACACGCGAGTCGCGCATGGTCGCAACGGCCGCGACCCCGATGCCCACAGCGAGCATGGCCATGACCGGGACGACGCCGATCCAGTCGCTGAGGGCGCCCGCCAGCAGCACCGGCGCCGAGGAGGCGATGGCCGTCATGGCGCCTTGCGTGGCCAGTACACGACCCTGGAGGTGGAGCGGGACGTTGTCGTTGAGGACAGTCTGGCCGGAGACGGCCACGGTCGCGTAGGCGAAGCCGAGGGGCATGACGACGACCATGGCGAGCACGCCTCCGCCGTCGAAGTTGCCGAGCTGGATGCTCCCCAGCCAGGCGAAAACCCCATAGCCGCTGAGGAAATCCGCCTCGACGTCGACGAAGGTTAGCATCGCGAGAAGGACGACGAAGGAGACGAATCCGAATGTGGTGAGGGCTGCGTGCGAGACGCGGTGGGCAAGGAACCCAGCGACGCGCAGGCCGAGCACCACCCCGATTGCGGCCGGCATCAGGATGAGCACACCGATATCGACGGGCAGGCCGAGGACATCCTGGATGTACTTGGGGACGAGGCCGCCGAGGATGATGAGCGCGGCGGATATCAGCGTCAGCTGGAGGGCCGCGAGAAAGACCCTGCGGTCGCGCCGCATTTCGACCCAGCCGACGAGCCACCATGGGCCCGCGTCGTTGCCGCCGACCTCGCGCCGCTCAATTGAGGGCACGCGGCCGATAGCGATCGCCTGGAAGGCGGCCAGGACGAACAGGACCGTTGCGATACCAAAGAGGATGTCCTCGTTCCCGAACACGCGGAGGATGAGTGGGGTGAGGACCCCGAAGCCGATGATCTGGGCGACACCCCCAACGGCGTGCCCGATGGCGTTGCCCCGCGCGAGATCGGGCCGCGAAACGATTGCCGGCATGATGGCGCCTTCGGCCGACGACGCTATCTGGGTGGCGGCGGCGAGGCCGACGGCGACGAGATAATAGGACGCGACGTTCCCCGGCCCAAAGAGAAAGGCGACGCAGATCACGGCTCGCAGCAGGTCTCCGGTGACGATGAGCAGGCGCTTTGGAAAGCTGTCGGCGGCGGCCCCGCCGGCGATGCCCGCGACGGTGGAGGGGACGACGAGTGCCAGTACGAGGAGGCTGCTGAGAAACGCCCGGCCGGTCTGGTCAACAATCAGCAGAAGGAGAGCGAAGTTGAGAGCGTTCTGGGCGACCCGGGACGAGAACCGGGTGTATTGGAGCATCCGGAAGGGCCGTTGCTGCAGCAGCGGGGACGGGACTTTAGCCATCAACGCCTGTGACGAGGGATTTGGCGCGCGATTCGAACTTGCGGCGTTCGAGCATGACGCGTCGGCCGCAGGTAAGGCACTCAGCGCCGATATCCGCGCCCGTCCGATACACGCGGAACTCCCACCCGCCACACGGATGCTGGCGTCGCATGCGGTAGACCTCGCCCACGCGGATCTCTGGAATCATGCCAGTGCCCGGGCGGCGGCCGAAAGTTCGTCGCGGAGCGCGCGGGCGGCTGTGGCAGCGGCTTCGGCGAAGCCGGGTCCCTCGCCCGCATACATGATGCTGCGGGAAGCATTGACGACGATGGCCCCCGGGCGCGCCCCCGCGGCCGCGACCACCTCTGCGGGGCTTCCTCCCTGGGTCCCCACGCCCGGGACGAGAAGGGAGGCGCCGGGCGCGAGTTCGCGTATTCGCCGCAATTCGTCGGGCGCCGTGGCGCCCACGACAAGACCGACCATGGGCGACCATGAGGTCACGGTGACGGCGACCTGTTCGTAGAGGTGGAGACCGGACTCGAGGCGCAGGTACTGGAGGTCCGCGGCTCCCGGGTTCGACGAGCGGCAGACCATGTACACTCCCCGCCCTTCGTAGGCGAGAAACGGCTCGACCGAGTCCCGGCCGAGGTAGGCGTTCAGGGTGATGGCGTCGAATCCCCATTGTTCGAACATGGCGCGCGCGTAGGCGGCGGCGGTCGAGCCGATGTCGCCGCGCTTCACGTCGCCGATGACCGGGATGGCGGAGGGTATTGCTGCGAGTGTCTGTTCGAGCGCACGGAGGCCTTCCACTCCGAACTGTTCGTAGAAGGCGATGTTCGGCTTGTAGCAGGCGGCATAGGGAGCAGTCGCTTCGATGATCGCACGGTTGTAGTCGGCTACCTCGCCGACGTCGTGCCGCGAGCCGTCGGGGTCGAGGCCGACGCAGACGAGCGAGTCCACCTGGCGGCTGCGGTTGGCGAGCCGTTCGAAGTAGTTCACGATGCCGCCTCCGCTGCTGGTATCCCGGGTGCGAACCCGAGCCGCTCCATCCGGAAACGGAACTCTTCGCGATTGCCGGTGACGATCAGGTCGAGCGAGCCGATGGCACCGGGCGGCGCCGCGAGTCCCCGTTCATCGAGTACCTGCCGGGCGCGACGGGCGACGGGCTCACTCGTATCGACGATTGCCAGCCCCGGGAACTCGGCTTCGATATCGGGCGCGAGGAAGTGATAGTGGGTGCAGCCGAGGACCACCGCATCGGCGCCCGAATTCACCTCTCGTTCGAGCGCCGCGCGAATGGCTTTGCGGGCATGCGGCGTGCCTTGTTCGCCCGCCTCCACGATTTCGGCCAGGCCGTGGCCGGGGGTGCTCACGATCGCGGCGCCCGAGCCGAAGTCAGCAACGACGCGGGCGTAGAGTTCGCCA
>DATBWD010000262.1:0-6162 GCA_036515015.1 Tepidiformaceae bacterium | reverse complement strand
GCTTCGACTCCGGCAGATCGCGCTGGTCGCGCGAGAACTCGAACCTGTCGTCGACGACTTTCGCAACGTCCTTGGGATTGAGGTGGGGTACCGGGACCCGGGAGTGGCCCGGTTCGGGCTCGAAAACGCGCTCATGCCAATCGGGAACCAGCTTCTGGAAGTGGTTGCACCAATCGAGGAGGGCACCGCGGGCGGGCGTTACCTCGAGCGCCGCGGCGGCGACGGCGGGTACATGGTCATCACCCAGTGCGACGACCATGGGCCACGCCGCAAACGCGTCGAGGAACTGGGGGTGCGCCTCGCCCACCAGTTCGAAGTGCCCGGCAAGTTCCGGAACATGCAACTCCACCCAAAGGACACGGGCGGGTCATTCTTCGAAATAGACGAACAACTGGGCGAGGGCGCCCATGATCCCGACGGCCCCTGGGATCCGGCCGGAGACAACTGGAAGGAAGCCAGGCGGCTGGATGTGGTGACGGCAATCACCGCGGCGGAGATCCAGTCCGACGACCCTGACCGCCTCGCGGCCCGGTGGTCCGAAATCGCGGAGATACCGGTCGAACGCGACGCCGAGGGGAACGCCACCATCGAATTGAAGGACGCGACGCTGAGGTTCGTGAAAGCTACCGACGGCCGAGGCGAAGGCCTGGGAGGCATTGACGTGAAGGTTGCCGACCGGGATCGATTGCTGAACGCTGCACGGGCGCGAGGCGCCTATCGAAGCGATGAGCAGGTCTATCTCTGCGGGATGCGGGTGAACTTGAGATGAGCGACTACCAGGACATCGAATTCGAGATTGACGACCCGGTCGCGATTCTACGGCTGAACCGGCCGGAGAAGCTGAACGCGGTCACCTACCACACGCTCTCAGAGATTCGCAGGGCCATGGACAGCGCCGCGGCGGACCCGGCCGTCGTTGGGATTGTGGTGACGGGGAACGGACGGGGCTTCTGTTCGGGACTCGATTCGGCCGCGCTGATGGAGGTGACTTCAGACGGGGGTGAGAGCCGGCGAACGTCGAGCGAAGGCTCCAGCGAGGTGCCGGGGATGTTCACCTATTTCCTCTCGATCCCGAAGCCGATCATTGCCGCGGTGAACGGGGTGGCGGCAGGCGGCGGGCTGATGCTGGCCGGCATGGCCGACGTGCGCATCGCTTCGCGCAACGCGAGCTTCGTGACCACCTTCCTGAAGCGGGGACTCATTGCCGAGCACGGGTCGTCGTGGATATTGCCACGGCTGGTGGGGCCGGGCCATGCGCTCGACCTGCTCTGGCGAAGTCCACGCATCGACGCCGAGGAGGCGCTGCGGCTGGGGCTGGTCGAGTTCCTGTGCGAGCCCGAGGAGTTGCTGGAGCGGGCACGAAGTTACGTCAAGGAGATTGCCGCCTCGGCGGCGCCGCAGTCGCTCGCCGAGACGAAGAAGCTGGTGTACGACGCGATGGGCCTTGGGTACCCGGAGGCGTTGCGCGAGGCGGAAGTGGCGCAGTGGAAAGCGGTCGCCCGGCCCGACGCACAGGAGGGAGCGAAGGCACTGCTCGAGAAGCGGCAGCCCCAGTTCAGGCGATTGGGGAGCTGAGGATGGCGCGAAGGCGCATGCCCGAGGAACCGGGAGCTTATGGCGCGCCCGAGGCCTCAACCGGGGAAGCGCAGAAGGCGCAGCGCCGGGCCATGACCGGTATCTCGCTCAGGCACTCCGGGCACTGCCTGGTCGTGGGGTCCGGGAGTGACTCGGTCCGGTAGCGGGCGACAAGCGCGTTCACCGGACGAATCACGAGGAAGAACACCACGGCCGCTATCAGGGCGAACGTCAGCAACTGGTTGATGAAGTTGCCATAGCGGAACGTGCTTTCGTTGATCGTGAAGTCGAGGGTGGAAAAGTCGGGTTGGCCGAAGATAGCCGCAATCAACGGCGTAACCAGGTCTTCGACGAGCGAGTTGACGACCGCGGCAAAGGCAACGCCGATGATCACGGCAACGGCCAGTTCGACGAGATTGCCACGCAATAGGAAAGTCTTGAAGTCGTTGATCACTCACTTACTCCTTCTGCCCGAATACTGCTGGCTCACTCTCCAAAAGACAACAGATAACCGGGCATTCTCGGCTAGAAGGGCAAGCCTTTCAGGCCGAGAATGGTTCGTGCGTAGGAGACCCGTCCCAGGTGGCCGTTGCCGTGGCCGATGAGACCGTGGCCGATGGCCTCGATCCGGGGCACTTCGCCCCAGGGCCGGATGGTCTGAACCTGCGAAAGATATTCCGCGCTCATCCCGGCCAGGCGAGGAACTACGGCGGCGGCGACGGCCGTGGTGTAGCGATTGAACTCCTCCGGCGATGGAAACCGGAGAGAGTAGGCGTCGTTCGGGTCCTGGCCGGTGCCCTGGTCGACCTTCGGGAGGCCCCACTGCTCATGGAAACCCTGCTGGAGCCAGACCGGTTGTTCCCGTTCGAAGACGAAGTGGACGATGTTGTCGACCGTGCGCACCACGTGCCAGACATCCCAGCCGATGGAGTTCGTGAGACCCCCGCGGGTGTCGGAAAGCTGTTCGGTGGTCAGCCCTTCGACGCCCCATTCACAGTACTGGAGCAGTCGAGCGACCAGGCTCGAACTCTGGCCGGCGAAGGTAGGAGGGTTTCCGAAACCGGGAAGATTTGCCACTTTTGCTTACTCCAAAGTCGATATGCTGCTTTCGCGCCGGGGACGAAATTTGCTGGATTGCGATGACGAAAAATGTTAAGCTAGTTTGACAGAATCAGGCGAGCGCTTCGCCATGGGGCGCCCGTTCGATGAATTCGTAGCTGGAGGTTATATGGCGAAGAGTGAATCACTGGAAGTAGAAGGGACTGTCACGCAGGCTCTCCCGAGCACGATGTTCCGGGTTGAGCTTGGAAACGGGCACGAAGTACTCGCCCACATCAGCGGCAAGATGCGCAAGCACTACATCAAGGTGCTTCCGGGCGACCGGGTCCTGGTAGAGCTTTCCCCGTACGACCTGACCAAGGGCCGCCTCACGTTCCGGTTCAAGTAGTCGAGCCGGCCCCCGAGACCTTTCCACCCGGCCACGCCGGGCATCCCCTATTCGCGCGCCAGTTCGCCCAGGGCATGCAGCGTCCGGGGCAGCGCTCCAGCGTCATCCTGTGGCGTGATCGGCATGGCCAGGAGTTCTGCCGCCCCATACGAGGGTAACTGACGCAAGCGCTCCTTCACCTGCTCCTCGGTCCCATGCACCACGAGCGCATCGATCATGCGTTCAGAGAGCGTGCCCTCGGCTGCCTCGGGGAATCCCGCGTCCTGGAACATTTGCGAGTAGAACGGCACCCGCGGGTAGAGGCCGATCTGGCGGGCGGCGCCCTGTCGCACGCTTTCGACGTTCTCCGAGACGATCACGGGGACATGAGCGATCAGCGGGGGTGCTTCACGGCCGGCACTCGCCGCGCCCTCCTGGATCGCCGGCACGGCGACGTCGCGAAGGTAGGGAAGCGGACACACCCACGAGATGGCTCCGTCGGCGAGTTCGCCGCAGAGGCGGAAGCCATTGGCGCGCAGAGCGGAAGCCATGATTCGGACCCCCGTGGGCGAGGCGATGCGGGCCCGGGCGGTCATTCGCTTGCCTTCGAACTGGACTTCGCCGTCATTGAGGATGGCCCGAAGGACGGTGAGGTATTCCCGCAGGTGCTCGAGTGGGCGTTCGAAGGCGATGCCCCACTGGCCCTCCATCGTCGGGCGGTGACTTGGGCCGACACCCAGGCGTAGGCGACCCGGCGCGAGCGCATCGACAGCGAGGGCTCCCTGGGCCATGGCGAGCGGATGGCGGGGGAAGGTGGGAATGATGGACGTGCCGAAGAGGATCCGTTCCGTCCGGAGTGCCGCAGCGGAAAAGACCGCCAGAGGGTCCGGCGCCACACCGCCCGAAGTGAGCCATGCGCACTCGATACCCGCCGCCTCGGCTGCTGCGATGCCTTCCACAAGGCCCTTCGCATTTGAGGCGGCCACGTGGACGCCAACTCTCAGACCCTTCATGTTCACTCCTTCGATGCCGATGGCTTGAGACTGGCACAGACCGGGACGGTGCGTCCAGCGGTGGTTCGGCTACCAGGACAGCGGCGGGGCCGGCGTGGGGACAGACCTCGCCGGGGGCGGGGGCTTTCTCGCGAGGATGAAGAAGATCGAACCGGCGAGCGCGATGCCGGCAATGAAGTCGAAGCCGATGCGGTAGTTGCCGGTCCGGTCGTACATGAAGCCAGCGATGAGCGGGCCAGAGATCGTTCCGAGGATGATCACCACGTTGGAGACGCCGAGGATCTTCCCGAACGCGGCACGACCGAAGTAGTCGGCGCGGAGGGCCGCCATCTGCGGGCCTCGCCAGCCCCAGGCAAGGCCGTGGAGGATGACGAACGCGACCACCATCCCGAGGTTCGTGGCGTGCGAGAGGAGCAAAAGGCCCGCCATGTGCATGACCATGCAACACACCACAAGGAGGCGCTTGTTGAGCCGGTCTCCAAGGAGGCCACCGCTGATGGTGCCAACGAGAAAGAGGAAGGTCATCGCAAAGACGGTCGCTGATGCCTGGCCGAGCGAGTAGCCCTGGCTTTCAGTCAGGTGGGAGACGAGATGGACACCCATGGCGGAAACGACGAAGAGGGCGGAAGCGTGCCCGAGGGAAATCCACCAGAACGATGGTTCGTGCAGTGCTTCGCGCAGCGTGAAGTCGGTGGAGTGGGGCTGCAGTGGCAACCCGGAGCGGGCTGATGCGACGGGAACAGCGCCGTCGCCGTCGGGGGCGAGACCCAATTCGGAGGGGTGGTGCCGAAGCACCTGCGTGAGGGGGAGGCCGACCAGCAACACGAAGACGCCTGAGCCGAAAGCCGTCGCGCGCCAGCCGAACGCTTCGAGCAGGACAACGACGATGGGGACTGCCATCCCGCCCAGCGCGAAGCCGGCGCTGGCGAGACTTATCGCCGTGGAACGGCGCCGTTCGAACCACTGGACGACGGTGAACGTGATCGTGAGGTAGCCCATCAGGCTCGCCCCGATGGACATGACAATGAAGGCGGCGTAGAAGGTCAGCGGCGACTGGATTCTGCTGAAGAGCATGAAGCCCACGGCAAGAATGACGACGCCGGTGCGCGCGACGACCCTCGGGCCGAACCGATCGAGGAGCCATCCTTGGGCGGGACCGACGAGGCCGGTCTCGGCTTCACGGAGGGCTGCAGCGCCCGAGAGGAGTGTCTTGCCCCAGCCGAATTCGTCTCGGAGGAGAACCACATAGGCGCCGTAGGCCTGCCCGAGCAGGGAGCTCTGAAGGAACTGCACACCGGCACCGGCGATGACGATCCACCAGCCGTAGAAGAGGCGGGAGCGCAGGCCTTGACGGGACGGGGCTGCACTCGACGCTTCGGCTTCGACCATTACGAGAGTCTAGCGGCCGGGCCTGCTTGTCACGAGCCGGCGGGCGCTAGTTTTCGAGGCGATAAACCCGGGTAGCCGTCCCGTAGAACATGGCGTGTTTTTCGTCCTCGCGGAAGTCACTGACCATTCGCTTGAAGGCGTTCCAGAGGACCGGGTACGAGCAGCTGGCGCGGTCGACGGGGAAGTTGCTTTCGAACATGCAGCGGTCGGGTCCGAAGCGGTCGATGGTGTGGAGGTAGTAATGCTTTGTCGCCTCGGCCAGTTCTTCGGATGTTGGCGGACGCTCGCGTTTCTCCCAGCCGAAGCCGTTGATTGGCATGTTAATGCCGCCGAGCTTGGCGACCACGTTAGGCGCCTTGGCGAGTTCATCGATCGCGGGCTTCCACTCCTCGAACACCTCGGCGAGCTTGCCAGCGTAGGGGCCGATGCCGAGCGGGCCTCCGAAGTGGTCGAGAATGATGGTCGTGCCGGGGAAGGCGCGGGCGAGGTCCGCCAGTTCCAGGATCTGCTGGTGATAGAGCCATGCATCGAAGGAAAGGCCGAGACGACCGAGGTGGGCAAAGCCCTTCCGAAACGTGGGGTCAAGCAAGAGGCCCTTCGGGGGGTTGGAGTGGGAGTTGCGGATGTCGGGGCTCTCGTGCCAGCCGGCTGCATGGCGGATGCCGCGGAAGCGGTTGGGGCTGGCCGCGATGTGAGCTTCGAGGACGGGTGCGACGTCATCGCCGAGGCTGAGGTCGGCGAAGCTGACAATGCCGGCGG
>DATBWD010000261.1:0-6877 GCA_036515015.1 Tepidiformaceae bacterium | reverse complement strand
TCAGGCGTCTCTCGGGCTTCGGGTTGCTGGACCCTGACTCGTTCGCCGTCGTGGCGGACGACGACCTCCTCGACCTCCTCCTTCGGAATGAGGGCGGGCCAGTAGACGCCGAACGCATCCTCGCTTCCGGGCGGCGACGAGACGTAGAATCCCGGATAGCTGGCGAGGGCCAGTTCGATGACGGCACTTGAAAACGCGCGCCCGACCTTCCGGGGATCGGGGTCCTTGACGCTGACCCGGAGGGTGGCGCTCGCGAGTTCGTTCGACTCGGGGTCCCCCTGGTCGGTGCGCACGAGGCGTTCGGTCACTTCCTCGAAGCGGTCGCGGCCACCAAGGCGTGCGAACAGCGAGTCGGAAGCAAGGCGCGCCTTCTCCTCGATATCCAGGCCGGTCAGAACGAACGTCATCGAGTTGCGGTAGCCGCCCAGGTAGTTGATGCAGACTTTGGTCGTAGGAGGAGCCGGTTCGCCTCGGACACCAGTTACGCCCACCCGATCGAGGCCGTCCTGTGAAAGTCGAATCGTGTCGAAGCGTGCAACCACATCGGGGTTCAGGTACCGCTCGCCGCCGATCTCGTAAAGGATCTGCGCCGTGACCGTCCCCACCGAAACAGCGCCACCAGTGCCGGGGTGCTTCGTGATGACTGACGACCCATCGGCGTGCACTTCAGCGATTGGGAACCCCGGATTCTCAAGCCCGGGGACCTCCTTGAAGAACGCGTAGTTGCCACCGGTCGCCTGGGCGCCACACTCGATGATATGACCCGCGACAACCGCCCCCGCCAGCCGGTCCCAGTCGTCGTGCTTCCAGCCGAAGTGGTACGCCGCCGGCCCGACCACGACGGACGCGTCGGTTACTCTCGGGCAAACGACGACATCCGCGCCGCCACGGAGCGCCTCAACGATGCCCCAGCCGCCGAGATACGCATTCGCGGCAACGGGGGCGACCTTCGCGTCGCCAAGCGTCTGGCCCGTGTCCATGTGCGCGAGCGTGATGCCCCGTTCTTGCAGTCCTGGGATCCTGGCGAGGACGTCGTCGCCCTCGACGTGGGCGATGTTGGCCTGCAGCCCGAGCCTGTCGGACAGTTCGCGCATCTTCGCGGCGAGACCGGCCGGGTTCAGTCCGCCTGCGTTGGTGACAATTTTGATGCCCTTGTCGAGGCAAGCGCCCAGCACCTCTTCCATTTGCCGGAGGTAGGTGGAGGCGTAGCCGGCGGAGGGATCGCGCTGCTGGGTCTTCCAGAGGATGAGCAGCGTCAGTTCGGCCAGGTAGTCGCCGGTCAGGTAGTCGATTGGCCCACCTTCGACCATTTCGCGTGCGGCGGAAAGCCGGTCTCCGTAGAATCCCGAGCAGTTGGCGATCCGAACGACGCTATTGTCGGTCACAAGTGGTCTAGCCTCCCGATGCCCAGCGCGGCGAGCGCTTCTCGGCGAAGGCCTTCATGCCCTCGAGTGCCTCTTCCGAAGCGAAGTAGGCCGCCGAGCGCCGTCGCGTTTCTTCGAAGGCCTCGTCCATCGCCAACAACGGGACGTCGCGGGCGAGCTGCTTGCAGCCGCCGAGCGCCCCGGGCGCGCCTTTGAGGAGACTGTCGAGATACCCCGAGACGGCGGTATCGAGTTCGTCCGCCGGCACGGCCCGGTTGAGCAGGCCGAACGTAGCGGCCGCCCTGCCGTCGAATGTGTCGCCAGTCAGGAAGAGTTCGAGCGCGCGGGACTGCCCTATCCGTGGGATCACCACGACCGAAATAATCGCCGGGATGACGCCGAGGCGGACCTCGCTGAACGCGAACGTGGCCGTTTCGGGTGCGACGGCGATATCACACGCGGCAACAAGACCGATACCGCCGGCCCGCGCAGAACCGTTGATTCGCCCGACCACCGGTTTGGGCGAATTCCAGATCAGGGTAAGGATCTCGGGCAGATCTCCCGGCCCGCTCTGGCGACCGCCCGATTCGTTGGCCACGCGCTGCTCCTTCAGGTCTGCACCAGAGCAGAAGACGGTGCCGGTGCCGGTAAGGACGATCACGCGCGTGCCCGGATCGCCGAGCGCTGCCTCGAGATGGCCGCCGAGTTCTCCAATCAGCTGCCGCGAGAGGGCGTTCCGGTTGTGGGGCGAATCGAGGGTGATGGTGGCGACGCCATCGCTCTTTTCGAGGTGTACCAGTTCTGACGTCATGATGGGCTTCCCTCGCCTCCGTCGCCGGCGGCTGGATCCTCCAACACCAGGAGCACCTGCCCACCATCTACTTGCTGACCAACCTCAACGAGCAGTTCTTTGACGAGCCCGTCGCTCGCGGCGCTTATGCGGTGCTCCATCTTCATCGCCTCGATCGTCAGGAGGAGGTCCCCTCGTGAAACAGACGCCCCTTGCTCCACGAAGATTTGGACTACCTTTCCGGGAAGTGGCGCCTGGTAGCCGCCGGCCACGCCCTCGATTTCGGGCACGGGGAAGCGCGGTGTTTCAGAGAGGACAACTTCGCCCTTCGGTGTCTGGACGAAGACCTGGTCATCCCGCCGCGTAACGATGAAGGTGCGCTGCACACCGTCGACGTCCAGCAGCACGCGGCCGTTTTCCGCCGACAGCAGGCGGGCACGGCCCGACCTCTCGCCGACCGTGTACGCGAAGGAGCCATCTCGCGCCCGCTCATACTGCACCACTACTTCTGCATCCACATGCCGGTATGCCATGCGCTGTGGCTGCGACGGATTGTTCCGCCAGCCAGAGGGCAGCGTGCGGAGCACCGGAGCCTCCGCCCGGCGTCGCGCCTGGGCTTCGAGGGATGCGGCAATGGCCGCCTCGCCGACTTCCGCGGGCTGCACCTCTCGTGAACGTGCCGGCGAGACACGCTCGATGAAGTCAGTCGTGGTGTCGCCAGAGAGGAAGGCCGGGTGGCGAAGCGTGTTGACCAGAAAGTCCCTGTTCGTGGCCAGTCCATGGACCCGGAGCCGCTCGAGGCCAAGCGCCAGGCGCAGCGCGGCCTCGGCCCGGTCCGGCGCATGGGCTATCGCCTTGGCGAGCATCGGGTCGAAGTAGACTGGCACCTCGGAGCCGGTCTCCACGCCGGAGTCCCAGCGTACGGGGATGGCGGAGTCGGGCTCCCAGGCGAGCACGGTGCCGGCTAGCGGCATGAACTCGTGCGCTGGATCCTCGGCGTAGAGCCGAACTTCGATGGCGTGCCCCTTGATGCGGAGGTCTTCCTGGCGAAGCGTCAGCGGTGCACCCTGCGCCACAAGGATCTGCTCGCGGACGAGGTCGACGCCGGTGATCGCCTCCGTGACCGGGTGCTCAACCTGGAGGCGGGTGTTCACCTCCAGGAAGTGGAACTCACCGTTCTCCGCGACCAGGAATTCGACGGTCCCGGCGTTGTCGTAGCCGATGGCCCTGCCCGCCGCGAGAGCCGCTTCAGATAGCTTCCGGCGCAACACTTCGTCCACTGCCGGCGACGGGGCTTCTTCGATGACCTTCTGGTGACGCCGCTGCACCGAACACTCACGCTCGAAGAGGTGGACGAGGTTTCCATGCCGGTCGCCCAGGATCTGGACCTCGATGTGCCGGGCTCGCTCCAGATAACGCTCGACGAACACCGTGCCATTGCCGAAGGCGTTTTCGGCCTCTCGGCTGGCAGAGAGGATTTCCTGCTCGAGTTGTGCTTCGTCGGTCACCACGCGCATTCCCCGGCCACCGCCTCCTCCCGCCGCCTTGACCAAAACGGGCAGCCCGAGGTCGCGGACGCCTCCGGCGAGGCCGTGCGAGCCATTGACCTCGAACCCGGCGAGGACCGGCACACCTGCGTCCGCCATGAGCCGCTTGGCCCGGAGCTTGTCGCCCATCGCCTCGATCGCATCCGGATGGGGCCCAATCCAGGTCAGGCCTGCAGCGATGACGGCGCGCGCGAACCCGGCGTTTTCCGAAAGGAAGCCGTAGCCGGGGTGGACAGCGTCAGCGCCCGCGCGCCGCGCTGCGTCCAACAGGGCGACTACGTTCAGGTACGTTTCCGCGGCCGTGCGGCCGGGGAGCGCGACCGCCTCATCGGCCTCGCGGACGAACGGTGCAGTTTCGTCCGGCTCCGCGTACACAGCAACGGACGAGATGCCCATCGCCCTGCAGGTGCGCATGATCCGGCGGGCGATTTCGCCGCGGTTGGCAATCAGGAGCTTTTGAATCGTTGCCATGGTCACATCCGGAACACGCCGAAGCGGCCCGTGCCGGCCACGACGTTCGAGTGCACGGCCGAAAGCGTGATGCCCAGGACGGAGCGAGTATCTCTCGGGTCGATGAGGCCGTCGTCGGCCACCCGTCCCGTTGCGTAGAGGGCAAGCGACTCCTTTTCCGCGCGTTCCTCGACGGCGGCGTTCTCCGCGGCGTCGGCGGCCTCGTCGAAAGGCCGGCCGGCTGCGGCAGCCCCCGCACGCCGCACAATCGACATCACGCCGGCCAATTGCTTCGGCCCCATGATCGAAATCTTCGCGGTCGGCCAGGAGAAGACGAAGCGAGTGTCGAACGCTTTGCCGCTCATGCCGTAGTTACCTGCCCCATAGCTGGCTCCAATGATGACGGTGATGTGGGGCACCTGCGAGTTCGAGACGGCGTTGATCATCTTCGACCCGTTCTTGACGATGCCGCCGTGCTCGAAGCTCTTGCCCACGATGTAGCCGGTGATGTTTTGCAGGAACACGATCGGGACATCGACCTGGTTGCAGAGTTGGATGAACTGCGCGGCCTTCTCGGACGAGTCCGAAAACAGGACGCCGTTGTTACCGATGATGCCCACCGGGAAACCGTGGATCGACGCCCACCCGGTGACCAGCGTCCGGCCGTAAAGGGGCTTGAACTCCTCGAATCGCGACCCGTCCACCACCCGGCAGATGACCTCACGGATGTCCAGCGGCGCTTTCAGGTCGACTGGCAGCACACCCAGCAGTTCCTCCTGGTCGTACAGCGGCTCGTCGGCCGGGAGCGACGGCCCGGGTCCGAGTTTCCGCCAGTTGAGGTGCCCGATGACCGTCCGGGCCATGCTAATCGCCGTCTCTTCGTCGTCCGCCAGGTAATCCGCGAGGCCGGAGGTGGTGGCGTGCATCTCAGCGCCGCCAAGCTCCTCATCCGTTGAGTCCTCGCCCGTCGCCATCTTCACGAGGGGCGGGCCACCCAGAAACACCTTCGAGCGCTGGCGAACGAAGATGTTGTAGTCCGACATCCCCGGCTGGTAGGCCCCGCCGGCCGTCGAACTCCCGAACACGACGGAGACCGTTGGGATGCGGTTCCCGGACAGCACGGTTATGTCGTGAAATAGTCGACCGCTCTCGGCGAAATGCGTGAGATTGCGACGCATCTCCGCATCTGGATCGTCCGTCCCACGTCGCAGGTCGCCGCCGGCCGATTCGACGAACTGGATGTAGGGCAGCCGGTTAACCCGAGAGATTTCGAGCGAACGATCGAGCTTCTTGTTCGACAGCGCGGTGATCGCCCCACCCATTACGGTCGGGTCGTGGCCGTTGATGACACACTCGACACCGGACACCACGCCGACACCGGTGACCATCCCACCACCGACGGTGAAGTCGGTCCCCCAGCCAGCCAGAGGACTCAGCTCAAGGAACGGCGAGTCCTGGTCGAGGAGCAGTTCGATGCGTTCCCGTATGAGCAGTTTGCCCCGTCCCCGGTGGCGCTCGATGCTTCGAGGCCCACCACCGGCTCGTGCGAGCGCGAGTTGTTGCTCTGCTTCCTCCAGGAGCGCGACCATGCCGGCCCGGTTCTCCTGAAACTCCACCGACTTCACGTCAACGCGCGAAACGAGTTTTTGCACTCACTGCACCTCAGGCGCTTGCTATTCGGCGAAGTATGTCACAGCTGCAGGCGAGGCGATCATGGCCACCGTCATGTGCGCGGCCCGGTTTTCGGCACGGGACCGGGGCCGGGCCCACGACCGGTCGCCGAACGCCGGTCCCGCCAGCTAGGATAGGTGAGAATGCGTCCCAACCGCCGCCCGCTGCGCCTTGTCCACACCTCCGACGTCCACTTCGGGGCCTATTCCGGGGTCGACGGTACCTGGTCCGAACGCCGCGGCCTCATCGAAGGCGCCTTCGCCCGGGTCATCGATCTCGCCGTAGATTCGAACGCCGACGCACTCCTTATCGCCGGCGACTTCTTCGACAACGGCCGCGTGGCCGAAGAGACCGTGGTATACGCGGCCGAACAAATCAGGCGTTTCGAGGGCCCCACCTTCCTGCTGCCGGGTAACCACGACCCGATGGATCCGGGCAGTCTTTACTGGCGCTACGACCTGGAAGCCATCGCCCCACGGCTTCAAATCGTTCGCCAACACGCCGGCGAGATCATCGAGCCGGAGGACCTTGATCTCGTCATCTGGGGCCGCGCCTATCTCGATAGCGACTGGCACTTCAAGCCGTTGGAGGGCCTGCCCGAGCGCCAGGACGGCCGCTGGCATGTGGCGATGGCGCACGGTCACTTCGTGAGGGAGGGCGGCGAAATGCACCGCTCGATGCTGATCCGCGAGTCCGAAGTCGAGGCCGCGGGCGAGCACTGGGACTATCTGGCGCTGGGCCACTGGGAGCCCCACGCCGACGTTAGCTGTGGGAACATGACCGCCGTCTATTCCGGGGCGCCCATGCCGCTTTCCGATGCCAATCGCCGGGCCGGTTGGGCAGCCGTCATCGACTTCACCGACGAGGGCGTGCGCTGGGACCTCCACCGGGTGGACCCGCGGGAACTGCCGCCCGGGGGCTGACGCACGCCGTCGCACCACGGGTTGTTTTTGCCCCGGTGCCGCGCGGTTGATACATTGGAGTCCCCAACCTGGCAGGGTAGCTCAGCCGGTCAGAGCGCACGACTCATAATCGTGAGGTCGGGAGTTCGAGCC
>DATBWD010000260.1:0-3111 GCA_036515015.1 Tepidiformaceae bacterium | reverse complement strand
TCGGCTCCGCCCCGAGTTCCGTTTCTCGTGCGGCCGGGCTCGCGCTCACCAAGGTCCTCAGTAAGGAACTCGCCAGGGACAACATCACAGTGAACGCGGTCTGCATCGGCCTCATCGAGAGCGAGCAGATAGAGCGCGCCGCACGAGCGCGAGCCGGGGATGCCTCGCTCGAGGAGGGCTATCGCCTGATGGGGGAGGCCGTCCCGCTCAGGCGAGTCGGCAAGCCGGCTGAGGCCGGTGACGTCATCGCATTCCTCTGCAGCGAGCGCGCCGCCTACGTGACGGGGGTGGCCATCAACATCGACGGCGGCATGAGCGCCGTCATCTAGCGTCAGCGGGATTCGAGTTCTGGTGGGTGCTACGCGCTGAAGCGGTAGCCCTTGCCCCGGATCGTCTGGATCTGGTCCGAAGTGCCGAGCACGTCTCGGAGCTTCCGCCGCAAGTTGCTCACGTGGGCACGCACGAGCGTGCTTGCGCCTGCCGAGTCGTGGTACTGCCAGACATCCACGAGGAGGTCGCGCGGATTCAGGATCTCGCCCTCATGCTCCATCAGATAGGCAAGCAGCGTCGCCTCGATCGTGGTGAGATGCGCCGACTTCTCGCCGCTCCGGAGCGTATTGCTCGCGAGGTCGAGGTCGATCCCGGGGCGGTGACCGTCCCGCCGGGGGTGTCCCAGCCGTTCCCGCAGTGCTTCGCCGAGCGCCTCAATCGGGAACGGCTTCTTGATGACCGCGCCCTCGATGCGGAAGTGGGGCCGGCGCGCTCCCTTGTGCAGCAGGTAGATGACGGAGGGGCATGCGCCCGAGTGGTACTGGGCGAGCCACTGGTTGAAGTAGCTAAAGTTTGCGCCGTCCTCACCCCGCGGCAGCCCCTGGACATCGACGATCAGCGCATCCGGGCGGGATTCGTTGAGGACGTCAATGGCCTGGTCATAGTTCGGGGCAGTCCCGGTGTCATAGCCACGTTCGCGAAGGTATTGGGCGACACCATGGCGCATCCGGGGTTCACGACTAATTACGAAAACGAATGGCATCTTCTCTTCAGTGGCGCCGTGTGACCGGGGCGCGTTGGAGCATCTTTCCGGAGAGGCGAGGGTGCTGTCAAGCAAAAATCAGCATCCGCTGACATAACCCTGTGAAGTTTGCGCAGTGCCCCGCTCGCCCACCACCACCATGCCCTCGGACCACGTCCAGCTGCTGCTTAGGCGCTAAAGTTAGGCTCGACCGATCCGACGTGAACCGCTGCGAGCCCGAGGGAGAGAAGGGCGGCGACGGCCGCGCCAACCGCGCGCAGGCGGGATGCGGCCTCCGGCCAAGGCCCCTTGTCCGCCATGCGTGAGTCGACGGCGCGGCGATGCTCGCAAATTGCTGCCGGACAGGCACGAACCACGGTTCACGGCGCTCCCGGCGTTGGTGAGAGCCAGCGCGATGACAGAAGCAGATGGACTGGGCCCTACTCGTAGGAGGTCAGTTCGTACGTCAGGCGCTCGATGCGTGCCCGCACGAGGCGGTGCGGCGCCTCGACATCCACCCAGAAGAGTTGCGTGATGCTCGAGGTGCGGACCTGGATGCGCCAGGCGTCGAATTCGCCGGCCGGCACGGTAATCCGGTCCGTGCCGAGTACGCGTACCTCGACAGTGAACACGCGCCCGTTGCCGGCGTTCACGTTGCTGTAGCGGCCCTCGTATCCGGCTCGGAGCGGTATGCCTCGGACCACCCACAGGAGCGACTCATCGTCGTAGTAGCCCGGCTGCGGGTTCTCCGGCGTGCCAGTGGGCAACTCGCGCTCGGCCGTCCGGACCTTCCCGTTGTCGTCGGAAGTGAACGTCACCTTGTTATCGGCATACGTGCTCGTAAAGGTCGTGCGCGTGTCCTTCTCAGGGTTGACGATGACGCGCGTCGCTCCCACCGGCTCGAGCGTGTCGGCTCGTACCGTTGCCGACCGGTCGTCCCGGAACCCGCGATCGTCGCCGCACAGCAGGTTCAGTTTTGTCAGCCCGGGCTCGACGTCCGCGAGGGTCTCCATTTCGCAATGGCCGTAGAGGTCGCCTCGCTCCGTCAGGTCATAGCGCAGGAGCTCGTGCCCGGTCCACGGGGGCGCCTCGAAGACCCGCGAGGTGGCGCCGCCGATCTCATTGCTGCAGGCGACCCCGGCGGTGGCAGTCAGTGCCAGCGCCAGCAGGAGCGGTTGGATACGCCGAACTCGGAGCCTCAAGCCGCCACGACCCCGGCTGCCTGCCTGATGCGTCGAAGCGCCTCGTCGATGTCGTCCCGGCTGATGTTGATGTGCGTGACCATCCGCATCCGTTGTGGGCCGAAGGCGACCGCAAGCACGCCGGCATCGCGGAACGCCCGGAGCCAATCACCCAGGTCGCCCCGCACGATGTCGGCTACGACGATGTTCGTCTGGGGGTCGTTCGGCCGGAAGGCATCATGTCCGCGGAGGCCATCGGCCAGCCGCTTCGCACTTTGGTGGTCTGTGGTCAGTCGCTCGACATTGTGTTCGAGCGCGTAGATCGCCGCCGCGGCAAGGATGCCCGCCTGGCGCATCCCTCCGCCCAGCATCTTGCGATTCCGCCGGGCCTCGCCGATGAAGTCGCGCGGGCCGCAGAGGATAGACCCGACCGGGCAGCCGAGGCCTTTCGAGAAGCAGAACGAAACGGTATCGCAGTCACGCGCGATGCGGGCGGCCGGTACCTGGAGCGCCGCCTGGGCGTTGAAAACCCGGGCGCCGTCGAGATGAACCCGCATGCCCTTGCCATGCGCGAGGGCCGTCAGGCGGTCCATCTCCTCGATGGGGAGCGCCGAACCCCCGCAGCGGTTGTGTGTGTTCTCGAGGCAGAGCAGCGGGTTGCGCGGGGTGTGCACGTTCGGTTCCCGTACAGCCGCTTCCACTTCCGCTCGATCGAGACTCCCATCCGGCAGGTTCCTGAGTGCGTGCGCCTGGACATTCGCGATGCGCGCCGTCCCCGCCACCTCATAGTTGAAGATGTGCGACTGATCGCCCAGCAGGATTTCGTCGGCGGGACGGGTATGGGTCATGACCGCGACCAGGTTCGCCATCGTCCCGCTCGGGACGAAGACCGCCGCCTCCTTGCCAACTCGTTCGGCA
>DATBWD010000259.1:0-4714 GCA_036515015.1 Tepidiformaceae bacterium | reverse complement strand
GCCCTGGCGGCGCTCGCTACGTGCGAGGCGGCGTTCCCGCTCGTCCATGGCACGTTCGGTGAAGACGGGACGCTGCAGGGGTTTCTCGAGATGGCGGACATGCCCTACGCGGGAGCCGGCGTCGCCGCAAGCGCTATCGGGATGGACAAGGCGCTGATGAAGGCGCTCTTCCGGGAAGCGGGCATCCCGGTGCCGCGTTACGGAGTCGTGCGGGCGTGGGAATTGGAAGGCGACCCGGCGACCGTGCATCGCTATGTCGAGCAGGCGACAGGCTACCCATGCTTCGTGAAGCCCGCGAACGGTGGGTCGAGCGTGGGTGTGAGCCGCGCCGCTTCGCGCGAGGACCTGCCCTCGGCATTCGAAGCCGCCTTCGCATACGACGAAAAGGCCGTCATCGAAGAGGCGATCGTGGGGCAGGAGGTCGAGTGTTCGGTACTCGGGAACGAGCGGCCCGAGGCGAGCATCACCGGCGAGATCGAACCTGACCGGGAGTTCTACAGCTACGAAAGCAAGTACGCGACGGATTCGAAGACCCGCCTGCACATCCCGGCGCGGATCTCCGAGGAGACTTCGGAAGCGGTGCGGGAGATGGCGGTGCGGATGTACCAGGTGATGGGCTGTGAAGGCTACGCCCGGGTGGACTTCTTCGTCCGGAACGGCACGGAAGTCATCGCCAACGAGGTGAACACGATCCCGGGCTTCACCAGCATCAGCATGTACCCAAAGCTCTGGGAGGCGTCGGGGATCGGCTACAGCGACCTGCTGACGCGCATCCTCGAGCTTGCGTTAGAGCGGCAAGCAAGGAGGTCGGAGCGGTGATCGTGAAGCGAAACCGGGGCAACCGCCCGAACCCGCCGAGGATGATCGTGCGGCGGTCGCGGCCAGCCGTCGGTGAGGCACGCCCACGGATGATCGTGAAGCGCCACCCGGGGGGCGTGCACCAGCTGGCTGGGGGGAGCGACTGGTGGCATTTCACATTGCCCACCTTCGGGCGCGGCTGGCTTCTCGCTGTGGCCATGGCGGCGATGGCCGTCTTCGTGGGGAGCGGAGCCGCCTGGGTCTGGCAATCGCCCATCTTCAAGGTCTCGAATGTCGAGGTAGTCGGGAACAATCTCGTCCCGACGGACAGTGTCGTGGTGCGCACGCAGTTGCTCGGGCAAAGCATGTTCACGGTCGACCTCGCAGGGGCGCAGAAGGAGCTCTACCAGATGCCGCTCGTCTATGGAGCGCGGATCGAGCGGCAGTGGCCAAACACCGTCCGCATCGTGGTCGAGGAGCGGCGAGCATGGGGCACCTGGGAGCAGAACGGGGTGCGGTACACCATCGACCGCGACGGCGTGGTGCTGGGGACGGTTGAGCCGCCGCCGGGGTCGCCGGTGATTCGCAGCTCGGAAATGGGCACGCGCCTCCAGGGCGACCGGGTGAACTACCAGGCCGTCGACGCGGCGGCGGAAATCTACGAGCAACTGCCGCGACAACTGGGGACGACGGTTTCCGAAGTGGCATACCTGGCGGGGACGGGCCTGCAGGTGACAACAGCGAACGGCGACGTCGCGCTCCTGGGCGACTCGAGTTCGATCGCATACAAGCTCGCGGTCTGGGCCGCACTGGCCCGTGAAGCACAGGACCACGGGATCAACTACACGACCATCGACCTCCGGTACGGCAACCGGCCAGTCCTGCAGTAGGGGAGGACCCGAACATGACAGTGAAACGACGCAACACCATCGCCGCCATCGACGTCGGCTCGACGAAGGTCGCGGTCATCGTCGGCGACATCGGTGAGCAGGGTGAGACGCGGATCCTTGGCGTGGGCGTAGCGCCGGCCTCCGGCCTGACCCGCGGGGTCATCGACAACATTCAGTCGGCGCGGGAAGCGGTGGCGACGGCGGTCGAGAAGGCCGAGCAATCCTGCGGGATGCGAATCCTGAGCGCGGTCGTGGGGATTTCGGGGAACCACCTGATGTCCCAGAACAATCGTGGGATCATCGCCATCCCCGACCGGACGAGGCCGATCTCGGCGGACGACCGTTCGCGGGTGCTGGAAAGCGCCGGGCAGATAAGCATCCCGACGAACCGGCAGGTCCTGCATGTGCTGCCGCGGGGGTACTGGGTCGAAGGGACGGATCCCGTGAGTGACCCGGTCGGCATGTATGGCGGGCGGCTCGACGCCGAGACGCACATCGTGACCGGCGCGGTATCGGCGGTGCAGAACCTGACGAAGTGCGTCGAGGGGGCGGGGGTGCAGGTCGACCACATCGTGCTCGAGTCGCTGGCCTCGGCAACGAGCGTGGTCGAGGAGCAGGAGCGGCTCCAGGGCGTGGCCGTGGTGGACATCGGCGGGAGCACCACATCCCTGGCGGTGTTCGACGAAGGGTCGATCGCGCATTCGGTTTGCCTGCCAATCGCGGGGTCGCACCTGACGCACGACCTGGCACGGGTCCTGCGCTGCCCCTGGGAGAGCGCCGAGGCCGTGAAGTGCCAGTACGGGGCGGCGTTCGCCGAGCCGGAGATGCTGTCGGAGACGGTGGAGATCCAGGCGTTCGGGACACAGACGCAGAAGACGGTCTCGCTCGCGCACATCTGCGAAATCTTGCAGGCGCGGAGCGAGGAGATCCTGGAGATGGTCGGGCTGGAACTGAAGCGGGCCGGCTATCTCGACAAGATTGCGGCGGGCCTGGTGCTGACTGGCGGAAGCAGCCAGTTGCGGGGCCTGCCGGAAATGGCCGAGTCGCGGCTGGGGATCCCCGCGCGGCTGGGCCGGCCACATGGCTACTCCGGGCTGACCGACCTCATCGGGACGCCCGCGTATGCAACTTCGATCGGGCTGGTGGAGTACGTGCTGGGCGGCCGGGAACGACCGGTTGCCACCAACGGGACGGGCTTCGAAGTGCCGGTGGGAGGACTGTTCAGACGGCTGGCGTCACTGGGAAGGGCGCTTATGCCCCAGTAAGCGAAGGGAGGACCCAGGGAATGAGCTTGGTCGACTTCACGCGCAGGGAAGAGCCATTCAGGCCAGGAAAGGACCGGACTATGAGCATTCGATACGATTCAGAACTGCTGCCCGACATCAAGGTGATTGGTGTGGGAGGGGGTGGCTGCAACGCGATCAACCGGATGATACGCGCCAAGATCCCGGGGGTGACGTTTGTCGCCTGCAACACCGATGCGCAGGCGCTCATGTCGTCGGAAGCGCCGAACCGCATCCGCATCGGCGAGAAGCTGACGAAGGGTCTCGGCGTTGGCGGGGACCCGGCACGCGGCGAACGGGCGGCCGATGAGAGCCGTGACGAACTCTATGAACTGCTGCGCGGGACCGAAATGGTGTTCGTCACAGCAGGCATGGGCGGCGGCACCGGTACCGGGGCAGCCCCGGTGGTCGCGGAGATCGCGAAGGACTGCGGCGCGCTGACCATCGGCGTCGTCACGAGGCCGTTCGCCTGGGAAGGCAGCCGCCGGGCGAAGCAGGCGGACGACGGACTCGCTCGTCTTCGCGACAAGGTCGACACGCTGATTGCCATCCCGAACGGGCGCCTGACGGAGATCTGCCCGCCGGACTGCACTGTCGAACAGGCCTTCGAGACGGCGGACGACGTGCTGCGGCAGGCCATCCAGTCGATTTCGAACATCATCAGCCAGAACGGGTCGATCAATCTCGACTTCAATGACGTGCGGACGACGATGAGCGAGGCCGGACCGGCCCTGCTTGCCGTCGGGCATGCTGCCGGCGAAAACCGGGCAGTCGAAGCGGCACGGTCGGCGACCACGAGCCCACTGCTCGATCAGTCGATCGACGGCGCGCACAACGTCCTGTTCAACATCACCCACAACGGGGACCTGCAGTTGCGGGAACTCGACATGGCCGCGCGGGTCGTCGCGGAAGTGGTCGACCCGAGTGCGAACATCATCTTCGGCACGGTGGTCGACCCGAAGGTTGGGGACGAAGTCCACATGACGGTCATCGCCACCGGCTTCCCGCCGAAGGCGCAGACGCTCGAAGACCCGCGAGAGGTCCGCAAGATCGCGGACATTGGCCTTGCCGGGGTGACGAGCGCGGAAGACGCAGAACTGCCCGCATTCCTGAGGCGAAATGTACGTTCGATGAACCTGCTGAACGCCGTTGGGGAAGGGGCAGTAGCGAAGCTGGCTGAAAGGAGGTAGCTATCTAGCCGAGCGCGTTAAGTCTGGAAGGACTGCTCACCCGAAGCATTCGGGAAGCCCGGGGGCTTGGTGCATTGGGAGATGGCGCCAAGCCCCACTTCTTTTCTCTCTGCGACGGCGACCCCGCCGATAGTACCTCCGTTTCAGCCGGACGGGTAAAGTACCACACGACGGTGGCGCGGCGCCAGTAGCGCTAGAAGTAGATGTGGTCGACGTAGAGGCCGCGATCGGCAGCGCCGGGCGGCTCCGGGATCTGCGGCGTCCAGAAGTTGAATTCGCTGTGTTCCCCGGCCAGCGTCAGGATGACGGGGGCGAGGCGCGAGCCGGGCGACGAGAAGCAACTCATCCCATCGAACCCGCGGGCCAGGAGGGCCGACGCCCACGCGCCGAGGAGCGCGACCAGTTCCGCTTCGCCGCCGGGGAGACACCCGTAGTCGAGCACGGCTGCTCCGCGCGATTGGCTGGTGCTCCCGTCGGCAGCGGTGAAGCGCAAGGTGATGGACTCCCCTTCGGGCCAGACGCCGACGACGGCGGAGCCGGTAAGCCAGACGCG
>DATBWD010000258.1:0-2397 GCA_036515015.1 Tepidiformaceae bacterium | reverse complement strand
TTGCGAATAGCTCTCCTGGCTCAATCGCGGTATGCGAAGGCCTGCCTTGGCGAAGGCATCCGTGATTGACACCGACTGCCCGCCGGTCATGGCGAGGAGCGCCATCCCGTCGCCTTTCGGGCGCCTCGTGCCGAGCAGCAGCTTCATCACGTCGATCGTCTCGTCGAGGTTGTTCGTAGAGATGGCTCCGCACTGCCGCATCATCCCGTCCCACACCGCCTGTGGCGCGGCCAGGGACCCGGTGTGCGACATGGTCGCCCTGGCGCCGGCGTCCGTCTGGCCGCCCTTCCAGACAACGACCGGCTTGCGGGCCGATGCCATCTTCAACGTCTCGAAGAATCGCCGGCCGTCCTTCACCCCTTCGACGTACATCCCGATGACCTCGGTTTCGTCGTCGAGCGCGAGATATTCAAGGTAGTCACTGACGTCGAGGACGACCGCGTTGCCGAAGCTCGCGCAGCGGCTGAGGTGCATGCCGTTGGCGCCGGCCACCAGGGTGAACATGATCCCGTGTGTGCCGGACTGGGAGAGGAAACCGATTCTGCCGTCGTCGGCGATGGGTGCGTCGGCACTGAACCGAACCCCGACTTTCGGCAGGTAGAGCCCCATACAGTTCGGCCCCACGAGGTTGAAGTTCGCCTCGCGCGCCATGGAGGTGATCTGTTCCTGGAGCTTGATTCCCAGTTCCTCACCCGTCTCCGCGAAACCGGATGTGAAGAACCCGGCGCCGTGAGCGCCGTGAGCGATCAGGTCTTTCAAGACGTAGGGCGAAACCTGGCGGGGGACGGCGACGAGCGCGTAGTCGATCTCACCCGGGACGTCGGACATGGATCTGAAGTTCTGGATGCCCAGTTCTTCGATCCCGGCGATCTGGCTTTCGTCGATCTGCACCGAGTAGAGAGCGCCGCCCTTTTCTTTAAACGGGAGGTTGTTCTGGATCCACATGTACCCGGGGCCCTTGTCGCCGATGACGACCACGGTCTTCGGGTTGAACATCCGGTCGAGGCGATGTCCGGGTACGGCCATGTCGCTAGCCCTCTGAAACGACGATGCGGGCGTCGACCGCGATCGCCCCATCCGGATAGGCGAACACCGGGTTCAGGTCGAGCTCCCTCACCTCCGGGTTCTTCTCGACGAACTGGGAAACCTTCAGGATGGTCGACTTAAGCGCTTCGATGTCGGCGGGCGGCTGGCCGCGGACGCCCTGCAGTACTGGCCGGCCCTTGATCTCGTCGATCATCTGGGTCGCGTCCTTGTCTTCGAGCGGCACGAGGCGGAAGGAGACGTCCTTCAGCACTTCAACCATGATCCCGCCGAGCCCGAACATCATCACCGGGCCGAACTGCGGGTCGGTGGTCATACCGACGATAACTTCCGTGCCCTGCTTTGCCATCTGCTGCACGGAAACACCGAGGATGCGGGAATTCGGCTCCGCGTCGCGAGCGCTGGTCATAATCGCATCGAACGCCTCGGCGACCGCCTCCCGGTCATGCAGGTTCAGCTTCACGCCACCAACGTCGCTCTTGTGGGCGATGTCGGGCGAAACGACCTTGAGGACTACCGGGTAGCCCATGTTGTCGGCCTGGGCCTGGGCTTCCTCGCGCGAGGTAGCGAGGGTGGTCTGCGTGGCGGGAATTCCCGCTTCGAGCAGGGCCTCCTTGGCCTCGACTTCGTTGAGAAGCGTACGGCCCTCGGCGCGTGCCTGGGCGAGGATGGATGCGAACGTCATAGAATGCCTCGGGAATATACCGGCGGTCTCAGCGAACGCCGGGGAGAATATGCGCGGGCGGGCGGTGTTTAGACCGGGCCTGCGACCGAATCATACGAGAGGGAACGGTTGATGTCAGTTTCGCGCCCGGATTGTCCCCGGTGAGCGACCGGACGTTCGACGTGGTGATCGTTGGGGCGGGATCTGCCGGGTCCGTTATTGCCGCTCGAGCCAGCGAAGATCCGGGGCGTAGCGTGCTGCTCCTCGAGGCCGGGCCGGATTATCCGTCGCTGGCGGAAACACCGTTCGACCTGGTCAACAGCCATAACAATAGCTACACCGACCACGACTGGGGCTTCTCCTACCAGCCCACTGCCGCGGGCCGGGGAGCGCCGTTCCCGCGTGGGCGCGTCACCGGCGGCTCGAGCGCTGTGAACACCACCATCGCGCTGCGGGGAATGCCGGAGGACTACGACGGCTGGGCCGAACGGGGCAACCCCGAATGGGCGTGGGAGAAGGTTCTGCCGGCCTTCAAACGCCTTGAGCGTGACCTCGATTTCGGCGACAGGGATTACCACGGCGACGCAGGCCCGATAAGCATCCGGCGCTACCGCACTGACGAGATGACGCAGGTTCACCAGGCGTGGCTGGAAACTGCGCGGAACCTCGGATACCCGGACTGCCCGGAT
>DATBWD010000257.1:0-3440 GCA_036515015.1 Tepidiformaceae bacterium | reverse complement strand
GGGGGGCACCGGCGGATCCTCGAAGAAGACCTCCGCCACATCGTCGAAAGCGCCGCCAGCGCGCCCTCCCGCGACACCGACCGCATCAGCGACATCGCGACGGCGCGGGTGAAGCGCCGGCTCAGCCGCGGTCGCCAGACGCATTCGATGGCGGTCTTCGAGGGTCTCACCGAGGAGGCGCGCGACCGTTTCCGGCTGATGGGGCGGCAGGTGGTCGACCTCTTCGCGCGTTTCATCGCGTCCAACAGTCGCAGCGAGCGATTCACGGAAGACGCCCGGACCATCGGGCACGAGTACGGGCGCGTGCTGGTCGGGTCGGGCGTGAAGCTTTCGAGCGCCGTGGCGACATTCAATACGCTGCGCCGGTCGCTCGAAGAGACGGCCTCGCAGATCGCGACGGAGAGCGGCCTGGCGACCGACGACGCGGTGGAGGCGATCGAGAGCATCCTCGAACTGGCGGACGTCATCCTCGAGGGGATGGCCGAGGTCTACGAGGGCAGCACCCCGGCGAACTGACTCACTTCGCCGGGTCCATCAACTCCTTGAAGCCGTACCGGTCGTGGGGGCCGAGGACGATGATCTCGAAGATGCCGACCCCCTTCGCTCGCCCGGCAGTGACCTGGGAGACGGTCTGGACGTGGGGATGGGCCATCGGATCTTCCTTCGCGAGGTCGTATTCGACGCCGTCGACCGCGTCCGGGCCGACCCACACGCCGTGGCCCCACTGCGGGTCGCCGTAGCCGATGCCGCGCATGAGGAAGTGGTAGAGGGGCTTGAACGTTATCTCCATCTCGCGGCCCTTCTCGGGGCGGAGGACGATGCTACTGCCTTCGCCGATCCAGCGCGTTCCCTTCTGGAACACGAGGTTATGTTCGACCGCCGCCTCCGTGGCCGAAGCAGCCGGGTAGGGCTTCAGGATGACGCCCGACTCGTGCCAGGGAGTCCCGTCGGAGTGCTCGGAGACGGTGTAGAGGGTGCACATCTCGGGGAAGTTGAGCGGCGCCCAGGTCCAGAAGAACTGCGGCGGTTGCGACGGAGGCGCGCCACGCGTGTCGCGCCCGCCAACGCCGCGAATGCCCCACGAGTGGTCGCGGGACCCCCACCACGGGCCCTTCGAGAGGTCGAACACCTTGCCGTCGAGGCTCAGCTTGCCGCTCCACGAGCCGTGCTGGGTCATGCGGGTGTAGTCCATGGCGACGACGTTGCCGCCGCGGCGGAAGAAGTGCGGTTCCTCGCAGGGAAGGGAACGCGCTTCGAACACGAGGTCGGCCGCGATGCCCCATTTGTTCCTGGCGAGGCGCACGCGGAGGCGCTTCAGGGGTTCGACGACCTGCACGCTGATAGGGCCGACAGCCGTGTTCATGCGGTCGCTGCCAAGGAGGCGCGAGGCGCGGACGGTCCTTTGCTTCCCGTTGGAGACGATGCTGAAGGCGGCGTCCATGATGCCGAGGTTGGGATAGCAGCCCATGGCGACGGCGAAGTAGGTGTCGCCGTCGCGGCTGTAGCCGTTGAAGAAGTAGCGGTCGTAGAAGTTCCGGTCGCTGGTGAAGACGGTGTCGACCGTGTAGGGGGTCTGGTGGGTGAGGTATTCGTCGCCTGCGGTGAGCATTCGTCGCTCCGGACTGCGGATGGCGCGAATCTACGCAGGATTTACCGATCGGTCAAAAAGGCCTCAGCCATCCAGGCGGACGAGCACGTCGAGCACGGTGATGGCAACCATGGCGAGCCACGTGAGCACGACAGCCGTCATCGGCGAGGAGTACCAGCCGTCGCTACGCCGGTAGTCCAATCCCGCGGCCGCGCTGAACGGGAGTGCCGCGGCAATCATGAGCCAGAGCCCGGCCGAGCCGGCGGTGGTCGACGGACGGTAGAACTCACGGACGCCGCCGCCATCGGCGCCGAGCGCCCCCAGACAGGCAAGCACGAAGGCGCCGGTCACGACGAAGCCGAGCGTCGCCGTGATGGTCCGGAGGCTGGTGTCGTTCTCACGAAGGGCCAGTACGAGCAGCCAGCCGGCAACCGCGATCACGCCGAGGCCCGCGGGCAGGATCGCTGCGCCAACGATGCCGTCGCCAGTTTTCCCCGCCCTGGCAAGCACGAGCGCGATCGTCCCCAGCGCCGTCGCGAGCGATGCCGCCCCTGCTGTCGTCCCCCACGCCACCCAGGGCATCAGTGTCCGCTGCTGTCCGATCATCTATAGCCTCCACTAGATGTAACGACGGCGGCGCCGGAAAAGTTCACACGATTCACTTCACCGTTACCCAATGGCCGCACTACGATGTGGCCGTGGCAGCCGGACCCATCCCAAGCCTGAAGTTCGAGCGCGAAGCCTGGCGCTCGGGAGCGATCTGGGTGGCCGGCATCGATGAAGTGGGCGTAGGTCCACTCGCGGGGCCCGTCACGGCGGGCGTGGTGGTGTTGCCGAAGGGCCGGCGCTTTCGCTGGTACAGCCAGGTGCGCGACTCCAAAGTCATCTCCGAAGCCACGCGTCTCATACTTTCCGCGCAGATCCGGCGCGACGTGTCCTTCGCCATCGGCTGGGCATCGCACGAGGAGATCGACCAGATCGGCATTCTCCCCGCGCGGAGGCTGTGCATGATGCGGGCACTCGAACAACTCGATATCCGGCCGGACCACATCATCTCCGACGCGCTCGACCTGCCGGTCGAAGGTGTCCGGCCGATCATCGATGCCGACGCGCTGAGCGTTGCCGTGGCGGCCGCATCGATCGTGGCGAAAGTCGAGCGCGACGCCCTGATGGTGGAGTACTGCGGGCGCTACCGCGGCTACGCGTTCTGCCGGAACAAGGGCTATCCGACCCCGGAGCACAAGCGCCTGCTTCGCCAGCGCGGCCCATGCGAGATCCACCGGCGCAGCTACGCCCCGGTCGCGCAACTCAACTTCGACTGGTGAGCACGCGCAAGGACCTCGGCGAATTCGGCGAGCGCATCGCCGCGCACCGCCTGGAAGCATCGGGGATGAAAGTTGTCGCCCGGAACGTGCGCACCCGGGGCGGAGAGATCGACCTGATCGCGCATGACGGAGACGACGTGGTGTTCGTGGAGGTCCGGACGAGGCGGGCCATCCCGGGTCTTGCGGCTGAATCGCTTGGGTTGGAGAAGCTTCGTCGTATGTGGCAGTGCGCCATGGACTACTGCGACTCGTCGGCGATTTCGCCGGAGCGGGTGCGGATCGACGTGGTCAGCATCGACCTTGCCCCGGGCGACCAGGCCGCGCACATCGAGCACTTCAGGGGGATTGAGATTCCGGATTGAGCGCCCGGGCGCTACCATAAAGCCGTGCCTATCTACGAATTCCGCTGTGCCGAGTGCGGCAAGATCACCAACTACTTCACCCGGAAGATCGACACCGAGGTGACCCCGGCCTGCGAGCACTGTGGGAGCGCGAAGACGGCCCGCATGATTTCGAAGTTCGGCCGG
>DATBWD010000256.1:0-8442 GCA_036515015.1 Tepidiformaceae bacterium | reverse complement strand
GCGGCCGGTGTGGTCGCCTGGATCGGCGCCATTACGGCACTCATCGCCGCCACGATCGCCATCGTCCAGACCGACTTCAAGCGGGTGCTGGCGTATTCCACCATCAGCCAGCTCGGCTACATGATGCTGGCGCTTGGCGTGTTCGGGTATGTGGCGGCCATCTTCCACCTCTTCACGCACGCGTTCTTCAAAGCGCTTCTCTTCCTTGGCAGCGGCTCCGTGAACCACAGCACGAACACGTTCGACATGCGCAAGATGGGCGGCCTCCGCAAAACCATGCCGATCACCTTCTGGACGTTCGTGATCGGCTCGCTCAGCCTGGCCGGGATCTTCCCGCTCGCCGGCTTCTGGTCCAAGGACGAAATCCTCCTCGATGCATGGCGCGAGGACCGGGCACTGTGGTTCATTGGGGCGTCCGTCGCGTTCCTGACGGCCTTTTACATGTTCCGCGCTATCTTCCTGACATTCTTCGGGACCTACAAGGGCGGCGAACCGGTCGACCACCACGACGAGGACGCGCACTTCCACGGGGACCCCGCACATCCCCACGAGTCGCCCTGGGCGATGGCTATCCCGCTGCTCATCCTGGCTGTGCCGGCCGCGCTCGCCGGGTTCTTCAATGTCGGCGGCGACTTTGCTCACCTCATCGAGGGGGCACTCCCCGAGGCCCCAGAGCACGGCGCCACGTTCAACATCTGGATTGCGCTCAGCTCGTCGGTCATCGCGGTGGCGGGAATCGCGCTGGCCTGGGCCATCTACTACAAGCAGCTTGTGACGGCTGCATCCCTCCGGCAGCTCTTCTTCCCGCTTGCGCGCCTCTTCGAAGAGAAATACTTCCTCGACCGGATCTACGAGGATCTCTTTGCTCGGCGAATTTTCCAGCGGGGCTGGAACCGCATGCTCGAACTGAACGACCGGTACGTCATCGACGGTGCGGTCGACGGCGCAGGCCGGCTGGCACGAGGCGCCAGTGACCGGCTCCGGGCCGTGCAGAACGGCCAACTTCAGGCCTACGGCCTCGGCCTCGCGGCCGGAGTCATCATCATTGCGCTCGCCGTCTTCACGGCGAATCCCCTGTAGGAGCGGCTGGTGGAACTGACCGTCCTCGTCTTCCTCCCCGCGCTCGCCGGCGCCGCCACGCTTCTGCTCCCGACGCGACATGAGGGGCTCGCCCGGTGGGTTGCCCTGATCGGGGCCCTGGCCGCGTTCGTCCTTTCGGTTGGGCTCTTCGTGTCGTTCGACAACGGAGCAGAGGGATTCCAGTTCGTCGAGCGCCGCGAGTGGGTCGACGTGGGTGCGTTCAATCTGCAGTACTTCCTCGGGGTCGACGGGCTGAGCATGCCGCTCGTGGTCCTTACGACCGCGCTCACGGTCGCGGCGGTGCTGGTGTCGTTCAGCGTTACCTCTCGGCCGCGCGCGTACTTCGCGGCCCTGATGCTGCTTTCCACCTCCGTCCTCGGCGTCTTCACTGCGCTCGACTTCCTGCTGTTCTTCCTGTTCTGGGAACTCGAACTGTTCCCGATGTTCCTCCTCATCTCTGTCTGGGGAAGCGGCAGGAAGGAATACTCGGCGACGAAGTTCTTGCTCTACACGCTCGCCGGGTCGGCGTTCATGCTCGTCGGGATACTTGCGCTCGCCTTCAGCGCCAACACCTTCGACATCGAAGTGCTGGGCCAGTCGTCGTTCGAGGACACAGTCCTCCCGATACGCTTCATCTTCCTGTTCCTGTTCATCGGGTTCGCCGTAAAGTTGCCGATCGTCCCCCTCCACACCTGGCTGCCCGACGCCCACAGCGACGCGCCGACGGCCGTTTCCGTGATGCTCGCGGGAGTCCTCCTGAAGATGGGTGGGTACGGCATCATCCGCATCTGCGTGACGATGCTCCCGGATGTCGCCGACGACTTCAGCATCTGGTTCGCCATCATCGGCGCCGCGAGCGTGCTCTACGGCGCGTTCATCACTCTCCGACAGACGGACGTGAAGCGGCTCGTGGCCTACTCGTCGGTCAGCCACATGGGGATCGTGCTGCTCGGCATCAGCGCGCTCGGGACAACGGGCATTGTCGGTGCGACCTACCAGATGCTCGCGCACGGCGTCATCACCGGACTGCTCTTCGTGATGATCGGCCTCATGTATGAGCGGACACACACCCGCGAAATCGGCCGGCTGGGCGGGCTCTCGCGGCAAATGCCGCTCATTGCGACCGGCCTCGTGTTCGCCGGTTTCGCGAGCCTCGGGTTGCCCGCGCTCGGCGGTTTCATCGCCGAAGTGCTGGTATTCCTGGGCACCTTCGAACGCTACGAGTGGGCGGTACTGCTCTCCATCTTCGGCGTCGTCCTCTCCGCGGGGTACGTCCTCTGGATGCTCCAGCGGGTGACTTTCGGCCCGGTCAGGCACGAGTGGGACGGCCTGGAGGACCAGCATCACTGGTGGGAACACGCAGCGGTGCTCGGACTGGCCGCCTTCATCGTGCTCCTCGGGGTGTATCCCAAAATCGTCACCGACATGCTTAACCCGGCAGTCGAAAGCATCGTCCTGAGGATAGGCTCATGAACGCGATTGACGTCCTCGGGCCACAGATATCCGTCCTCGTTGCCGCGGGCGCCGTCCTGCTCGTCGACGCTATCGGCCCCCGCTACCGGCGACTGCTCCCGTACATCGCGCTGTTCGGCGTCGCCTTCTCGGCCGCGTGGACTCTCTCGTGGGTCACTCGGGACGAATACCAGACGGTCTTCGACGGGACCATTTCGCTCGACCAGTACTCGGCGTTCTTCTACTTCCTCTTCGCCGGGGTTGCGGCGACGGTCATCCTCGCATCTATCGACTGGGTGAACCGGGAGGGCCGTGGCCAATCGGAGTATTACGCGCTCATCCTCACCACAACGGCCGGCCTGATGCTGCTTTCGGCCTCACGCGACCTGATCACGATCTACGTCTCCCTCGAACTGTCGGCCATCCCGCAGTACATCCTGGCCGGCTGGGGAAAGGACCAACGATCGAGCGAGGCAGGCCTCAAGTATCTGCTGCTCGGGGCGATCGCCTCGTCGCTGCTGCTCTACGGGATGGCGCTCCTCTATGGGTTCAGCGGTAGCACGCTGTTGAGCGAAATCGCCGAGGCGGTCCGGGCAGGAGGCGAAGCAAACCGCTCGTTGCTGGTGGTCGCCATCGCCCTGCTGATCGCCGGTTTCGGTTTCAAGATGGCTGTCGTGCCGTTCCAGATGTGGGTGCCCGACGTCTACCAGGGCGCACCGACGCCGGTGGCCGCATTTATTTCGGTGGGTTCGAAGGCGGCAGCCTTTGCGGTCGTGACCCGGATCTTCTTCGAGGCCCTCGGCGAGGACTTCCTGTCCGACGACTGGTCGATGATCTTCGCGGTCCTCGCGGCAGCCTCCATGACGCTTGGCAACCTCATGGCGGTCGTCCAGTCCGACATCAAGCGCATGCTGGGCTACTCGTCCATTGCCCAGGCCGGCAACTTCATGATTGGCCTTGCCGCTATTTCCATCGCCGGCGAGGCGTTCACGCTTGGCGCGAGCGCGGTGCTCTTGTTCCTGGCGGCGTATGCGTTCACGAACCTCGGGGCGTTCATCGCGGTGATCGCTATCTCCCAGCGGATTGGCAGCGACCAGATCCGTGACTATGCGGGCATGTGGCGCCGCTCCCCGGTCCTCACCCTCGCCCTCGCCGTCTGTCTCGTCTCGCTGACCGGCATTCCCCCGACTGCCGGATTCTGGGCGAAGCTCTATATCTTCAACGCAGGCATCCGGGCGGACCTCGCCTGGCTGGTGCTGATCGGTGTCCTCAACACGATCATCTCGGCCTATTACTACCTGGGCGTGGTGCGCCAGATGTTCCTCGGTGACGCAGAGGAGCGCGAACCATTCCGGGTCTCCCCGACGGTTGGGCTCGCGATGGGCGTAGCCACCATTGGTGTGTTCGTGTTCGGGCTGGTGCCCACTCCATTGATTTCCGCCGCACAGGATGCCGCGGGAATCTTCGCCCGGTAGCCGGCGCCCATGTCTACCTACGACGTTTCGCTGGAACTGGCCGCCCCGGGGGCGGACAACCTCGACCTGCGGGCGCTCACCACGCTCGCCGAACGGGTGATGGTCGGCGAGGACGTGGAGCCGGGCACCTCGCTTGCAATCCTCGTGACCGGCGACGAGGAAGTGCGCGAGATGAACCGCCAGTTTCTCGGCATCGACGAGGCGACAGACGTGCTTTCGTTCCCTGACGAAGCCGACGACTTCGTGCAGGGGATCTCCGAGGAAACCCTCCTTGGGGACATCGCGATAGCACTACCGACGGCGACGCGGCAGGCCGAGGAGGCGGGCCATTCCCTCGATGCCGAAGTCGCGCACCTCCTCGTGCATGGCATCCTCCACCTCTGCGGCTACGACCACGAGGAGGGGGGAGAAGAGGAGGCGCGGATGCGCGCCCGCGAGGAAATGTACCTCGGTGACCTGGGCCACGTTCACGGGCACTAGGGTCGTGGCTCCGGCACATCTGTTCTATACTGTGATGACTCATCCCCGCAGAGGTTTCAGTGCTCTACGGCAAATGGCGGCCGCGTGGCTTTGATGAAGTCGTTGGACAGGACCACATCGTAACCACCCTGCGAAACGCTCTCGCCACCGGGCAGGTGGCTCATGCTTACCTCTTCAGCGGCCCCCGCGGGACTGGCAAGACGACGACGGCTCGCATCCTCGCGAGGGCCGTCAACTGTGGCAGCCTTAAGGACGGCGACCCCTGCAACGTGTGTCCGTCGTGCATCGCTATCGGCAACGGCAGCGCGCTGGACCTCATCGAGATGGACGCGGCGAGCAACCGCGGCATCGATGACATTCGCGAACTGCGGGAAAAGATCTCGTTCGCGCCGAGCGACCTGCAGAAGAAGGTCTACCTCCTCGACGAAGTCCACATGCTCACGCCCGGCGCGTTCAACGCGCTGCTCAAGACGCTGGAAGAGCCCCCGCCCCACGCCATCTTCATCCTGGCAACGACCGAACTGCACGATGTCCCGGCGACTATCCTTTCGCGGTGCCAGCGCTATGACTTTCACCGGGTATCGGGTGATGCCAGCGTGGGCCGGCTGAAGTACATCTCCGGGCAGGAAGGGTGGGACGTCCCTACCGAGGCGCTCGTGGCCATAGCGGCACAGGCGCGTGGTGGGATGCGCGATGCTATCACGCTCCTCGAGCAGGTCGTGGCCCGGCATGGGGAAAACCCGGCAGTCGAAGACGTCCTCACGGCACTTGGGCTCGTCCACGACGAGCGAAGCGAACGGCTGGCATCCGCGATCATCGAAGAGGACCTCGCAACCGCCCTCGGCCTCGCACGCGAAGTGGCGGAGGCCGGCATCGATATTGCGAGGTTCACCCGCGAGACGGTCGATATTCTCCGGGATGTGCTCCTATCGCTTCTTGGTGCGGGCCGGGAAGATAGCCCGCAGCGCGACGTCGCCGCACGACTGCTGCCGCTCGCGCGCGAGAAGGGCACAGCGCCGAGGCAGCTCGCAAATGCCATTTCAGAGCTGGCGAAGGCCGACTTCCGCCTCGACCCCGGTAGCCCCATCCCGCTCGAAGTTGCCTGCGCGACGGCGCTTCTCGGGCTGGGTGCTCCCGCTGCCTTGCCCGCTCCGGCCATGGCGGCCACCGCTGGACCAGGGAACGGCCAGCGTCCGGCGCGGCCCAGTGCTCAGGGCAGTCAGCAGCCCCGCGAGGCTGCCGAGGCGCCGCAAAGCCCTGAAGAGCGGTTCTTGAAGGATCTCTATCAGCGCTGCAAGACCGTTAATGCCCCACTCGCGGCCTGGCTGAACGGTTCTTGCGAGGTGCTCTCGATTGGCGAGGATGAGTTCGAACTGGGATTCTACCGGCCGATCCACATGGACAAGGTCGACAAGGACTGCCGGACGCTCGTAGAGCAGCAGGCGGAGGTGATGCTCGGCCGGAGAATGCATCTCAAGGTGCAGCAAATCGAGAAGACGGCGCAGGCACGACGGCAGCCCCGTGGCGGACACCTCGTCCAGGCCGCGCGCGCCATTGGCGCGACTCCGGTTGGGGAGGACAACGACTAGATGGCAAAAAGCAGCGGTCGCAACCGCTATCTTCGCCGTGGTGGCGGTGGTGCGCCGGGATTGGGCGGGAGTGCTGGTGGCGGTGCGAACCCGCTGGCCGCCGCCCAGGAAATGCTCGCCAAGGCGCAGCAGGAACTTGCCATCACGACGGTCGAGGGCACCGCGGGCGGGGGCGCGGTTCGCGTCACGATGTCCGGCGAGCAGAAGGTGACCGGCATCGCCATCCAACCGGATGTGGTTGACCCCGACGATGTCGAGATGCTCCAGGACCTCATCATGGCGGCCATAGCCGACGCTTCCGAGAAGGCTGCCGAACTCCAGGCGAAGTCGTTCGGGGCGATCACTGGCGGCCTCAACATCCCCGGCCTGGGACCCGGATAACGCCAATGCCGGAGGGTGTCGCGGGCACTCCCGAGCCTATCGCCCGGCTGATCGAGGCGTTTCACAAGCTCCCTGGTATCGGGCCCAAGTCCGCCCAGCGGCTCGCGTACCACGTCCTTCGGGCGCCTGAACAGGAGGTCGCGAACCTCGCTGTGGCCCTGACCGATGTCAAGCAGCGCATCACGCTCTGCTCGACCTGTCTGAATATCACCGAGACGAACCCCTGCTCCTACTGTCAGGACGGGCGCCGCGACCGGGCGATCATCTGCGTGGTCGAACAGCCGCTGGACATCCTCGCGCTGGAGCGGTCCGGGGGCTTCCGGGGCGTCTACCATGTCCTGCACGGCGTGCTCAATCCGATGGATGGTGTAGGCCCCGAAAACCTGCATATCCGCGAATTGCTCACCCGCCTCGAGGACGGCGAGGTGAAGGAAGTGATCATGGCGACCAATCCGAGCCTCGAAGGAGAAGCGACGGCCATGTACATCCAGCGCCTTGTGTCACCGCTCGCGGTTCGCGTAACGAGGCTGGCCCGCGGTTTGCCAAGCGGCGCCGACCTCGAGTACACCGACGACGTCACGCTCTCTCGCGCGCTCGAAGGACGCCAGGAGCTTTAGCCGTGCCCGAGCGGCCACGCGTCTACAAAACGGAGGGTGTGATTCTTCGCCGCCGAAATATCGGCGAGGCCGACAGCATCTTCACCGTGTTCAGCGCCAATGAAGGGAAGTTCGACGCAATCGCGCGGGGCGTGCGAAAGGCGCGCAGCAGGATGCGGGGCCACCTCGAGCCGCTGACTCGCAGCCGCATGCTGCTCGCCCAGGGGCGGACGCTCGACGTGTTCACGCAGGTGGAGACCATCAACCCTTACCGGGCCATTCGCGACGACCTCGACCGCAGCGCAGTCGCCCTCTACTGCGCGGAATTGATCGACCGGTTCACGGCAGTGCACGACCAGGACCGCCCACTGTACGCCCACTTCTTGGACGTACTGGACGCACTTGAAACCGGCGCTCCGGCTTCCGTTACGCGGTACTTCGAAATACATCTCCTCGACCGCGTGGGCTACGAGTTGCAGCTGGATGCCTGTGCCGTTTGCGCCGGGCGGCTGGCCCCCGAGGATACGTTGCTATCCGCCTCGGTGGGTGGCTTCACGTGCACCGGCTGCCGGCCGGGAACAACCGGCGGCCGCGTCGTCTCACTCCGGGCTATGAAGGTGCTCCGCCACATCAGGACCGCCACGATCGAAGAGTTCGCGAGGCTCCGAATCGACGATAGCCTGGCGCGTGAACTGGAGGCGGCGCTCGGGGACATCGTCCGCTACGTATTGGAGCAGGAGCCGAGGACGCGAAAGTTCATGGACCAGGTCGCATCGTTGCCGCCCCGTGCAAACCAGCAGGAAACTGGTGACGTAGTAGAATTGACGCCAAGACCCTGAGAGTTGGTACGGTATGCCCCTTTACGAGTATTTCTGCGAGACCTGCAACGGCATCTTTGAAGAACTCCGCCCGATGCGGGAGTCGCAGGAACCGGTGCCCTGCCCGCAGTGCTACAAAGACAGCCCGCGGATCATGCCCACGTCGTTTTCGGCCTTCACGTTCCGGGATGGCTATCCACGACGCATCCCCGACGACGGCAAGTTCTACCACCTGGGCCAGAAGGTTTCGAAGCCGGTCACGCGTGCACGCCCGAATGAGCACCCGGAGATCAATAAGCCCAAGCCAAAGAAGCCGCTGCTGAAAGGCGAGAAGTCGGCACTGCGCGACATGCGGGAGACGGCCAAGAAGGGCGAACTGAAGGACCTCTACGGGAACGCGGTCAAGCCGGAGCAGGTCAAGCAGATGGTCGACGGCGGGCGCATCCTCAAGAAGGGCACGCCGAATCGAGGTCTTTAGCGGGTCGCCTGCTCGCTAGCTTCGCCTGGCGAGCACGTACTCCCCGATTTCCACCAGGCTGCGCTTCCCGTCAGTCGACGGGAGCGGAGCGAT
>DATBWD010000255.1:0-7034 GCA_036515015.1 Tepidiformaceae bacterium | reverse complement strand
ATGGAAGTGGCCGAACTGCACCGTCGTGAGGAGGCCTACCGCGACGGCCGGAGCCCGGCACCGATAGCCAGGCATCACGTGATACTGGTGGACGATGGGCTCGCAACCGGAGCCTCCATGCGGGCGGCCGTCATCGCGCTCCGGGAATTTCAGCCGGCTGCGGTCATCGTTGCGGTCCCGGTGGCTCCCCGGGAGACATGTGACGAGATGGCTGGCATTGCCGACCGCGTCGTCTGCCTGGCAACGCCGGAGCCTTTTTACGGCGTCGGGTTGTGGTACCGCGACTTTTCCGCCACCACCGATAACGAAGTGCGTGCCCTGCTCGGCCGCGCTTACGAGCGTCAGCACCTGGGACACCCATCGCTCTGAGCCGATATTGCGAGGTGCGCCAGGCCGATCTGGTTGAAATCAGGATCGGTAGATGGTGTATGCTCATGGCCGGTGGCGGAGATCGGGTAGCTTTATGCCCCGGTTTGGCACGCCGCGTGGCCACGTGACCACGAGACCGTCTGCTCGATTCGCAGTACTCCTGGCTGTTTTCGGCGTGGCGTTACTACCACTGGTCGCCCACGCCGTCGAGGTTCATGTCGTCCAACCGGGTGAAACACTGTCAGACATCGCCGCACGCTACTCGAAGTCGGTCGCGGAAATAGCCGACGACAATGGGATCGAAGACCCCGACCTCATTTTCGCCGGGCAGACGCTTCAGCTTTCGAGCACTGGTCCACCGGCATCTGGAGTCCGATACGTCGTCCAGCCATTCGACACGCTTTCGGAGATCGCACGGCAGCACGGCACGACGACTGCATCGATCGTGGAGGCGAACGGCCTCAGCGACCCGGATCACATCGTGGTAGGACAGGAACTGGTGCTCTCGGCGAGCGGTCCGGTGCGGGCCACGCCGATTACCGCTGAGACGACGCTTGAAAACGCCGAGATTGAGTTCGGGTTGCCGACAGGGCTATTGCGCGGGCTCTCGTGGCAGGAGAGTGGTTGGCAGCAGAATGCCGTTAGCCCTGCAGGTGCAGTTGGGGTGATGCAACTGCTTCCCTCAACAGCGGAATGGGTGCTCGAATTCCTGCTTGGCGAGGACTTGAACTGGTATCTGAGTGCGCACGACAACGCACGAGTGGGCGCGTCGTTTTTGCGCTACCTGATTGAGCGGGCCGATGGTGACGTCTGGTGGGCCATCGCTGCGTATTACCAGGGCTGGGGAAGCCTGGAGCACTTTGGAGCGTTCGACGACACGGTGCAATACGTGGAGAACGTACTCTTCCTTGCGAGTCAGTACGAATAAGCAACCCGGTAATCCAGGTTCGAAACTTCCGGCACCAGTGCTCCATGATTGCGGCCCTTGGTGAACGCGCCCATAAGAGACAAGCTTGTCAGGTGATGCTGGTGTCCATTCCGCTCACGATTGCGCGAGAACTCCGGTTGAGATTCTCGAAGGGCCGAGCGCGAGTCCCGACCAACCTGTTCGCTTGCGCGACAGTTTCACGAAAAGTTTACAGTGCGATGAACGACAGACAGCTTCGGCACACTTAACGTCACCAAATTCCCGGCGTATAGTGTGAATGCAAGCTCGAACCGCAACTGAGCCAACAGACAGCGAGGTTTTTCTGGGATGCCCACCTTTGAAGTTCTATCCGCGAAAGAAGCACCGGAGCGTCCGCGCCGGCCGGGCGCTTCCGCGCAGCGGCAACGAGAGTATGAGGGATACGTCAACGGCCTCGGCAGGGGCCGCGTAGGCCGTCTTGCCCCCGGGAGGGACGAAACGCCGCGGGCAGTCGCCGTCCGCGTCAGCCGGGCCGCACGACGGGTTGGGAAGGAAGTCGAGACCTGGGTATTCGACGGGGTCGTCTACTTCAAACTCGCCGGCTGAGGCCGGACCGGCCAGCATTGCATTGATGGGTCGCTGAACCACGCACTGACATCGTAACGGTGCCCCTGCGCGTCGGGGATCGAGGCGGGTGCACCGGATCGCCGGGCTTTCGCGTGCCTCGAGAGGGGATACACTTTGGCGGCCATGCCCCGCGAGAGACGCAATGCGCCAACCACCGCCTTCTGAGATTCAACTGCCGGCGACCACTGTCCCGGTTCGAAGCACGACGGATGTGCTCGTGGTCGGTGGAGGCACGGCCGGCGTGGCCGCTGCGGTGGCGGCCGCCCGGAATGGCGCCGACACGCTGCTGGTAGAGCGGGGGACATACCTCGGAGGACTTGCCACCGGGGGACTGATCATTCTCCTCCTCACGATGGATGACGGCCGCGGTCAGCAGGTGATTGGCGGGCTCTGCCAGGAAGTTGTCGATCGCCTGGCACACCGGAATGCGGCCTTCATGCCGCCTCCAGAGGAATGGGGCCGCGACGACGACCGCCTCGTCGAGCAGTACCGGCGCTGGGGCCTCGTCAACGGCCACGGGCCGCACAATGTGCGCTACTCCGTGGCCTACGACGCCGAGGAGATGAAGTTCGCCCTGGAGCGCCTGTGCGTCGAGTCGAGGGTCCGGCTGATGTATGGCGCCGTCGCGAGCGAACCGATCGGCGGTGAGGGAAGGATCGAGGGCGTCGTCTTCCAGGGCAAGAATGGTCGCTTCGCCGTGCCCGCCGGCACGGTGATCGATGCATCGGGTGACCTCGATGTCCTCAGCGCGGCGGGGGCAGCCTGTGAAAAGGAGAAGGTCGCGCCGTGGCTGTGGTTCACGATGGGAGGGGTGCGAGAGCCCGAGGCGGCTCAAGGCGCGGGGCTGCGATTCTTCCGAACAATCGGGGCCGGCCAGGTGCTCCTGCCGTGGGGCGCTACCGGCCGCGTCTCCCGGATGATCGATGCGACGGACGTTGACGACATCACGTACGCCTCTGTGGCCTGCCGCGAACTGGTTATGGCCGAAGTCGACCGGCTGCGGAAAGATGTCCCGGGGTTCGAGAACGCGTACCTGTGCCACATCGCCGATCAGCTCGACGTGACCGAGAGCCGGCGGCTCGTGGGGCGACATGTCCTCTCGCGTGACGACCTCGATGCGAAGTTCGGGGACGTCGTGGCGGTCACGGGCCACTGGACGAAGTACGACGCTGTCTACAACATCCCCTACCGCGCGCTCCTGCCGCGGGGCCTCAATAACGCCCTCGCAGTGGGCCGCTGCATCTCAGCGGACCACCGAGCTCATCACGCCACGAAGGAGATACCCGCCTGCTTCGCCACCGGTGAGGCGGCGGGCACGGCCGCGGCCATCGGATTGAAGCATGGTGTCGAGGTTGCGGACGTGGATGTCGAGGCGTTGCAGCGGCAACTGGTGAGCCAGGGAGCGATCCTCTGGCCGGATCGCTAGCGGCAGCAACGGCGTCCCGGCCAGGCCGTGCGTGTGCGCCAGGCCCGAGTTGTGGGCCAGAGGCTTCCTGTCCGGGGAATGGCCCCAGCCGGCGCGATCAAAGCTACTGTTGGACGCCCCGACGGCCCCGGCGGGCGTCAGACCCGGAAGGGATGAGGCCCGAACTCTGCTTCGTAGAAGGCTGAGACCATCCGCCCCGGCGGGATGATGGCATCGACCTGCTTCAGTTCGTCGTCGGTGAGTTGCACCCCGTCGGCGGCGAGGTTGTCTTCCAGTTGCTCCATCGTGCGCGGGCCGATGATGGCACTCGTAACCGCGGGCCGCTGCATCACCCACGCCAGAGCAAATTGTGAGAGCGGGATGCCCCGAGCACTCGCCAGGGGCTGCAACTGGTCGACCACGTCGAACAGTGCATCGTTCCAGCGCCGCTGCTGGATGGGGTTGGTTGCCAGCGTGGCAAAGCGCGTATCAGCCGGGGGCGGCGCGCCGCGTTCGTACTTGCCCGTCAGGAGGCCGCCCGCGAGCGGACTCCACGGAATCAGGCCGAAGCCGTACGTTTGCGCCATCGGGATTAGCTCGCGCTCGATGCGGCGATCAAGCAGGTTGTAGGGCGGTTGTTCGCAGACAAACCGATTCAGCCCGAATTCCTTCGATACCCAGAGCGATTCGACCAGTTGCCACGCGGCGAAGGTGCTCGTCCCGATGTAACGCACCTTGCCCGAGCGGACGAGGTCATCGAGCGCGCGGAGCGTCTCGTCGATGGGGATGTCAGGCTGAGGGCGGTGTACCTGATAGAGGTCGATGTAGTCCGTTTGGAGCCGCCGCAGGCTTGCTTCGCACTGTTCGATGATGTGTCTTCGACTATTGCCGGACTCATTGGGGCCTTCACCCATCCTCCCGTGGAACTTGGTCGCGAGGACGACGCGGTGGCGCTTGCCGTTCGCCTTGAGGGCCGCGCCCGTGGCCTCCTCGCTGCGGCCCGCGTTATAGACGTTGGCGGTGTCGAGGAAGTTGATGCCCGCATCGAGGGCCCGGTCGATGATGTTGGCCGACTCTTCGGGGGTCGTCCTGCCACCAAACATCATGCAGCCGAGGCAGAGACTGCTGACCTGTACTCCTGTGCGGCCAAGTGGGCGAAGTTCCATGCATTACTCCTGCTAAGGGCGACGTTTCCGGTTATCAGGGAGTAGCACCGTGGCCGAGCCCGAGTCAACGGATCTCATCGCAATTTCTAGTGCTTCTGCTATTGCACCGAGTCGCGAGTGGAGTATCCTCCATCTTTCTCGCGAAAGCGACGGCTGGGACTGCCGCCCCGCGTCCCTCCAAAGAGTGACCCACCATCACTCCTGCAGTGGATGTCACGGGTGCCGCACCTGGGGTCCGATAGGCCGGGCTTCGCCCCCATCCCGCTCGTCACGCGGACCATTCAGTTGAAAGGTGTTCGATGACTGCCACATTGCCCCAACCTATCCCGACCCCAATCCCGACGCCGCCTGATTTCCCAATCACCTGGCCGGATCCGGCCATGGCGATGGCCACCTGGCAGCAGGATCGGCAGCACGCGCCGGAGCCAATGACGCCCATGGCCGCGTGGTGGTCGAGTCACTTCGCTGTGGGATTCAGCGCCGGGCTCGCGAGCTTCAGCCTGCCGCTCCACACCCTGACCGCTCGGATCAACACGTACTACTACATGTCCGTTGGTCCCAACGTACCGCCGGAGATGATGCCCGAACTCGAAGCGAAGGCCGAGCCTCTGCTGATGGCCGCGATCCCCGCCTTCTGGTCCCGGTGGGAGAACGAATGGCTCCCCGAGTTGAAGTCCACGTGGGAAGACTGGGGAGCGTTCGACCTGCAGGGCGCGACGGATGCCGAACTGGCGGCTCGCATCGAGCGCGCGGTCGAACTGTACCGGCGCGCCTGGACGATCCACTTCCAATTGCTTATCCCTGCGATGGTCGGGGGGAGCAGCTTCCAGGACGTCTATCGCGAAGTCGTCCGGGGAGCCAGCGCACTGGACGCCTACCGGCTGTGCCAGGGCTTCGACAACATGAGCCTCGAAGTTGGGCGGAGGCTCTGGGCGCTCAGCCGCAAGCTGAAGGCGAACCCCGACCTCGCACGGCTGGTCCAGGAGACGCCCTCGTCGCAGCTCATCGCCGCACTGGAGCAGGACGAGGCGGGGAAGGCATTCCTGACCGAACTGGACGCGTTCGTTGCCGAATACGGCAGGCGAAGCGACACGGTGCAGGAAATCGGCGACCCGAGTTGGACCGAGGACCCGACGCCCGTGCTCGACAACCTCAAGGCGTACATCCTCCAGGACGAGGACCCGGATGACGTCCTGCGCGAGGCAGCCGCCGAGCGCGAGCGCCTGATCGGCGAAGCCCGCGAGCGGCTGATGGGTGCGCCTGAGGAAATACGGGGCCAGTTCGAGGTGCTCCTTGCCGCGGCGCAGGACTTCTCACGTGTACAGGAAGACCACAATTTCTGGATTGACCAGCGGAGCCTCCACGAAATGCGCCAGTTCTGTCGCGAGTTCGGGCGGCGTCTCGCCTCGCGGGGCGTTATCGATGCGACCGACGACGTGTTCTTGCTCAACCTGGACGAAGCCCGCGACCTGCTGCTGGCCCCGAACGGCGATGCGAAGGCACTGATTGCCGAGCGCCGTGCGGAGATGGACCGGTGGCGGAAGGTCTCGGCCCCGGCATTCATCGGCACCGACTACGGTCCACCCCCCGACAATCCAGTTACCCGGGCTATCATGCGGTTCTTCTCGGTGCCGAAGGCGCCATCCGCGGTCGCCAACCAGATTCCCGGCAACCCGGGGTCTCGCGGGACGGCGAAGGGCGTTGCCCGGATCATCCTGACGATTGCCGACGGCAGTCGGTTGCAACCGGGTGAGATCCTCGTGACGCCGACGACCTCGCCGCCGTGGACGCCGCTCTTCGCCACCGCAGCCGCGGTCGTGACTGAAACGGGCGGCGAACTGAGCCACTGCGCCATCGTCGCGCGCGAGTACGGAATCCCCGCTGTCGTTGGTGCGACGGGCGCGACGGCCGCGATCAAGGACGGCGACCTCATCGAGGTCGATGGCGACGCGGGGATGGTCCACATCCTTTCGTGAAGCCGCCAGTCGTGCTGCGGACAGTCCGGCCTGCCGCCCCCGCGCGGGAGGCCGGACCATACCTCGTCCTGGTCACGGTTGCACTGGGCGGTCTGCTGGCGCCACTAAACTCCACGATGCTGGCGGTGGCGCTCCCCGAGATCCGCCGCTCGCTTGATGTTGGGCACGGCGCTGTCGCATGGCTCGTGGGGAGCTATTTGATCGCCATGGCGGTGACCCAGCCGTTTGGCGGCCGGCTCGGCGACCAGATTGGCCGGGTCCCCGTCTTCCGTGGGGGACTGGCGGCGTTCCTGGTCTTTTCGTTGGCAGCGGCGGCTGCCCCGAACTTTCCCCTGTTGCTTATCGCGCGGACGGCCCAGGCCGTCGCGGGCGCCATACTCATCCCGAACGGGATGGCGATGCTGCGCGAGGCGGTGCCTTCGAACAAATTCGGGCAGTTCAGCGGCTACAGCAGCGCCGCGATGGGGGCGACTGCGGCCGTGGGTCCGGTGCTCGGAGGCGCCATCCTCGCACTAGGCTCGTGGCGCTGGCTGTTCATCATGAACATCCCGGTAGTTGGAGCGGCACTGTTGCTGTCGCTCTTC
>DATBWD010000254.1:0-2748 GCA_036515015.1 Tepidiformaceae bacterium | reverse complement strand
GAGCTCGACCCGCTTCGGGTCGATCATGATGAACCGCACCTGCTCCGGCGTCGCGTTCATCATGAGCCCGCCGATGATCGAGTTCATACAGACGCTCTTGCCCGAACCGGTCGCCCCGGCGATCAGCAGGTGGGGCATCTTCCCGAGGTCGGCCACCACCGGGACACCCGAGACGCCTTTTCCGAGCGCGAGGGCGAGTTTGGTCTTGCGCGCGAGGTCCTGGAATTCCTTCGTCTCCATCACATGACGGAGCGTGACCACCGTGGCGCTATCGTTCGGAACTTCGATGCCCACGATCGCCCGGCCGGGGACCGGCGCCTCAATGCGCAGGCTCGGCGCCGCGAGAGCCAACGCGAGGTCGTTCTGCAGGGCCGTTATCTTGTTGACCCGCACTCTCGTCCGGCCCACCTCCACCCGCTCCGTGCGGGGCCGTCCCTCCGGCCCCAGCAGCGTCCGGCCGCTCTCGTCCTTCAGCTGCATGTCGCGGTAGCGCACTTCCCAGCCCGGCTCCACGCCGAACTGCGTGACGGTTGGCCCTTCGTTGATCTCGACGACGCTCGCATCGACTCCGAAACTGGCCAGCGTGTCGACGATGAGTTGGGCGCGGGCGGCATTGTCGTGCTTGCGGTTCGTGCTCGGCTGCGGCGCTTCGAGCAGTTCGAGTGCAGGCAGGGCCCAGCCGCTCTTCTCGTCGAGGCCAAGGCCAAGTTGCTGCGGTTCGTCTGGCTCTTCGTCCGCCTCAGCCGGTAGGGGAACTTCTCGCGGCACCTCTGGCTCTGAGTCCACCTGGCCCGGGGCAAACTGCGTCGCCGCGCCGACGCCCAGGACCGACACAGGCGAGCCGGGATCGACGGACGGCCGGTACACGATCGGTGCGTCTTCGAAGCCGCCCGTGGCCGGCCCCTCCAGCCGTTCGCGCAGCGTCCCGCCGATGACCTCGTCTTCATCGCCCGGGCGGTGGAAGATGAACCGGAAGAACGCCGCCACCGCCCCGACGACGCGATGGGGCCAGCGGCGCTCCCAGGCCGTCTCCGCCCACACCGGCGCGTTGCGCGCGAACGCCGATGTCGCCCTCGGCGCGAGGAGGGGCATCGCGATCACGAACAGGCTGATCCATGCCAGCTTTCCAAGGATCCCGCTCACGATCGCCCGGCCGATATCGCCCCCGAGGCTCGCCTCGCGGAAGTCGACCCCGCCGACCTTCCACGGCGCCTCGTTCAGCCCCAGCGCGCCCCACGCAAAGAACGAAAGGGCCAGCGAACCAATGGCGTACCGCGCGAAGTGGGCCTTGTCTTCGTAGGCCCGGCGCGAAAGCGCGATGCCGCCCGCCAGCGACAGGATTGCGACAATGACGAGCCCGAGACCGAACGTGCGCAGCAGCCAGTCCCGGGCGCTCCCGATGATGGCCGGCACATCCACCGCCCAGAGAAGCGCGGCAATGCCAATAGCGCCGATGATGACGGCGCTAACTTCCGGGCGGAGCAGACGATGGCCGCTCCAGATGCTCTTCCGCTTTCGAGGGGAACGGCTCGTGCGGGGGCGCGATCGCGTGTGTGCCGCCATAGGCGCACAACTCCTTGCAAAACGACCTGCCAACCCCGCGCCGCAGATCGATGTCGAACCTGGTTCCTCGACTAAACCTCGACCGTGACCGTCAGCACCATGGGCCTCCGGCGCGTCTCATCGTACAGGAACTTGCTCAACCCGTCCCTGATACGGGTGTTAATATCCCCGAATTCCGCAATATGCGCAGCACCATTCAGCGACTGCGCAACCACGGCCCGGCTCTGCTCCAACAACTCCTCGCGCTCTTCCACGTCGACAAACCCGCGCGAAAGCACTTCCGCCGGGCGCGTCAGTTTCCCGGTTTGCCGGTCCACCGCGACGATAACCACCACCACTCCGTCGGTCGAAAGATGCGCCCGGTCCCGGAGTATCTGTTGGTCGACATCACCGATTCCAAGCCCATCGACATAGACATAACTCGCAGGGACACGCTCGCCAAGCCGGGCTTCTTGTTCGTCGATCTCGAGGACGTCTCCATCGGTCAGCACAAACGCGTTGCCCTCCGGTACGCCAACCGACTCCGCGAGCCGCGCGTGCACCACCAGGTGGCGATATTCGCCGTGGATTGGCACGAAGTATTCCGGCTGCACCAGTCCCTGGACGATCTTCAACTCTTCGCGGCTGGCATGGCCGCGCACGTGCACGTTCGATATCCGGTTGTAGAGCACCTCGGCGCCGAGCCGGAAGAGATTGTCCACGTTGCGGTATACCGCCTGTTCGTTCCCCGGCACCGGCGACGACGACAGCACGACCATGTCGCCCTGCGTGATGGTGATGTGGCGATGGTTGCCGTTCGCCATCCGCGTAAGCGCGCTCGTCGGCTCACCCTGGCTGCCCGTCGTCACGACAACGAGACGGCTCAGCGGCGTGTTCCGCATCTCCTCCACCCCGACGATGAGGCCATCCGGCGCCTGGAGATAGCCAAGCTGGCGGGCCATGGCGACGTTGTCGATCATCGATCGCCCGGTGACGAACACCTTTCTCTCTGTGAACTGGGCTGCATCGACGACCTGCTGCACCCGCGAAATGAGCGAGGCGAAGGTCGCTACGATCACGCGCCCTGTGGCGTTAACCATGATGTTCCGTAGCGATTCGCCCACCAGTTGCTCGCTCGGGGTGTAGCCCTCCTGCTCCGCATAGGTCGAATCGGCGAGCAGGAGCAGGCATCCCTCCGCACCGACC
>DATBWD010000253.1:0-2023 GCA_036515015.1 Tepidiformaceae bacterium | reverse complement strand
CCGTGAAGCTGATGCACGAACTGGAGCGCACGGGCGGGCGCTACGGCATCGTCAGCCTCTGCATCGGCGGCGGCCAGGGGATTGCGACGATCTTCGAACGCCTCGGGTAGGCAAAGGACTGAGGACTGAGGACTTAGGACTTAGGAGGGGCCGGTGTCGAAGGTTGCGCGGTTCGAGGATCTTGTGGCGTGGCAGAAGGCGCGGGAACTGACGCGCATCATCTACGCGATTAGTCGCAAGGGTGCCTGGAGCAGAGACTACGGCCTCGCCGGACAGATCCAACGCGCCGCTGTCTCCATCATGTCCAACATCGCGGAGGGCTTCGAGCGAGGGGGACGAGCTGAGTTCCATCAGTTCCTTTCGACGGCCAAGGGGTCGTGCGCGGAAGTCCGCTCACAGCTGTATGTGGCATACGACGCGGGTTACCTCACGAGCGAGGAGTTCGAGAGTCTGCGCGCGATGGCTGAGGAAGTGACCCGGATAGTCGGTGGCCTTCGTTCAGCCGTGGAGCGGCAGCGAGACAGTCAGAGAGCAGGACCATCTCCGCGTGCGGCCCAAGAAGGCCAGTTCCGAGACGGTCGAGCACAGAAGCTGAGTCCTCAGTCCCAAGTCCTCAGTCCTTCCCCTCCCGTTGCCGGGGGGCGGGGGGTGTGACTAGGATGGCGGGAGTACGCCGAAGGAGTGTTGGAGATGGCCGATGAAGGCTTCGAGTTTCCCGTCGACCGGTCGGCGGTGATGTTGTTTGCGCGGTCGGTGCTGGATATACGGCCGGAGTATTCGGACCCGGATGACCCGGCGACGAAGGCGGTGGGCGGGATTGTGACGCCGCCGACGTTCGTGCAGTCGAGTGCGCACTGGCAGCCGAATTATCCGCTGGACCTGACGCGTCCTCGCAAGGGGCCGCCCCCGGCGCACCGCGGCGACCGCGAAGGTGGCGGTGGAGGCGGCCTGGGGCGGGGGTTGCACGCGGAGCAGCACTACGAGTATCACCACCCGATCCATGCGGGAGACACGCTGACGGCTACGACGCGGCCGGGCGAGCGGTGGGAGAAGGAAGGCCGGCGGGGCGGGAAGCTGATGTTCAGCGAGACGATCACGGAGTACCGAAACCAGGATGGCGTGCTCTGTGTGACGGCGCGGTCTGTCGGTGTGCAGACCGAACGCGCGGTGGACCAGTAGGGGAGATACGAAGATGACTCTGAAAGTTGGAGACAAGCACGAGCAGGTCGTCATCGAGAACGTGAACCGGACCCACATCGTGAAGTACGCGGGTGCGAGCGGGGACTTCAACCCGCTGCACCACGACGACACGGCGGCGAAGAACCTGGCGGGGTATCCATCGGTGTTCGCGCACGGGATGTTTTCGATGGGGCTGACGGGGCGGGCATTGACGGACTGGCTGGGGCCGACGGCACTGAAGAAGTACGGCGTGCGGTTCACGCGGCAGGTGTGGCCGGGCGACACGCTGACGGCGAAGTGCGAAGTGACGTCGGTCGAGAACGGCGAGGCGACGATCCGGGTGGTGACGGTGAACCAGAACGGGGAGTCGGTGGTGGAAGGGGAGGCCGTGGCGGCGGTGTAGCCTTCCCATCTCAGCCAAACATTGAGGCCGGGGCTACGACCCCGGTCTTTGTTTTGTCCAGGAAGCAAGGGTAAAGGGGGTGACAGCGGGGGGTTGGATGTGGCGTTCGGCGGCTGCGACGCTGGAGGGATGCGGGCGGAGTTCAGGGAAGAGCCGTGCAGGCCGGCGTTGAACAGGGTGCAGGGGATGCCGTTCTCGTGGAGCCTGAACCCATACATGGGGTGCGCGCACCGCTGCACGTTCTGTTATGTCCGGGCGTTCGAGGAGCGGGCGGGGCGGCCGGGCGACGGGCGCTACGGGCAGTCGCTACGGGTGAAGACGAACGTGGTCGAGGTTCTGCGGATGGAACTGGGCAGGCGGTCGTGGAAGGGCGACATGGTCGCCATCGGGACGGCGACCGACCCGTACCAGCCCGCGGAGGGCATTTACCGGCTGACTCGG
>DATBWD010000252.1:0-11136 GCA_036515015.1 Tepidiformaceae bacterium | reverse complement strand
CCGGCCTCCAGGTCTCACGCCTCTGCCTGGGCACCATGACTTTCGGCCTCCAATGCGACGAACCCACCTCCGCCGCCATCATGGACCGCGCCTTCGACGGCGGCATCACCTTCTTCGATACCGCCGACGTCTACCCCCTCGGCGGCGCAGGCGACACCGTCGGCCGCACGGAGGAGATCGTTGGCCGCTGGCTCAAGCGCCGCCGCCACGATGTCATCCTTGCCACCAAGTGCTTCGGCCGCATGGGCCGCGCACGCTGGGACCTTGGCAACTCCCGCAAGCACATCCTCGATGCTGTCGACGCCTCCCTCCGCCGGCTCCAGACCGATTACATCGACCTCTATCAACTCCACGGCTACGACCCTTCGACCCCCATCGACGAGACCCTCCGTGCCCTCGAAGACGTCGTCCGCTCGGGGAAGGTCCGCTACGTCGGCTGCTCGAACTTCCTCGCCTACCAGGTCGCCCGCGCCATCGGCCGCAGCGAAGCGCTCGGCGTGGTCCGCTTCGATTCGGTCCAGCCGCGTTACAACCTCCTCTTCCGTGAAATCGAGCGCGAACTCCTGCCGCTCTGCCTCGAAGAAGGCATCGGCGTCATCCCCTACAACCCCATCGCCGGCGGCCTCCTGAGTGGCAAGCACAACCCCGAGGCCGGCCCCGAAGAGGGCTCGCGCTTCACTCTCGCCACCGCCGCCGACCGCTACAAGGACCGCTACTGGCACGAGGGCATGTTCGAAACCGTCGAAGCTCTTCGCCCGCTGGCCGCCGAAGCTGGCATGTCGCTGCCGACGATGGCGACCGCCTGGGTCATGGCTCACCCCGCAATCACCGCCCCTATCATCGGCGCCAGCCGCGAGGAGCAACTCACCGACACCCTCGCGGCGGCCGAGGTGACCCTCGATCCGCAACTCAAGGCGAAACTCGACGACCTCACTGCCGAGTACCGCCGCGGCGACTCCGCCCGCTAGTGATGGACGACCTGCCGGCCCTCCTGGAGATTGCCCGCCGCGCCGCCGCCATCGCCGGCGAGGTCGTCATGCCCCTCTACGAATCCGAACTGACGGTCGAAACCAAGGCCGACCGCACCCCCGTGACCATCGCCGACCGCAAGGCAGAGGAGGCGGTCCGCGCCTTTCTCGAACGAGAGTGCCCCGGGCACGGCATCCTCGGCGAGGAGTTCGGAGAGACTCCCGGCGACGGCCGCCACCGGTGGATTCTCGACCCCATCGACGGCACTAAATCGTTCATTCACCGGGTGCCGCTCTTCGGGACGCTCGTCGCGCTCGAACGCGATGGCGAACCGGTCATCGGCGTCATCGCCTGTCACGCCGCCGGCGAGACGGCCTATGCCGCACGGGGCCTCGGCTCGTTCGTCAACGAACGGCCGGCCAGGGTCTCCAGCGTCGCTGACCTCTCGCAGGCCACCGTCCTGATGACGAGCTTCAAGCGGATGCCGGACTACTTTCCCGACGCGTTCGCCCGGCTTACACACCGTTCGGGCCTGATGCGCACCTGGGGCGACTGCTACGGCTACCTGCTCGTCGCTTCCGGCCGGGCCGAGGTCATGCTCGACCCCGTGATGAACCTCTGGGACGTTGCCGCCCTCCAGCCAATCGTCACCGAGGCGGGCGGGCGGCTGACCACCTGGGCGGGCGAAGACAGGCTCGGGGAAAGCGCCGTCGCGACCAACGGCCTTCTCCACGAGGCCGTGATGGCGGCGCTTCACGACGGCGCCTCGTAGACGGGAAATACCCATTCGGTTTAGCACTCTTGACAGCCGAGTGCTAGGCTCCAGACAATGCAAGGTGAGGCGTTCGCTCACCCAACCCGCTGAGCCGCGAGGAATTCCCCATGCCGATCTACGAATACCACTGCCCCAAGTGCGAGGCGACCTACGAGCTCCAGCAGAGCTTCTCCGCGGAAGCGACGCACCCCTGCGAAGAGTGCGGCAAAGGCGTCGCCAAGCGCGTCCTCCACGCGCCCCGCGTGGTCTTCAAGGGCAGTGGTTTCTACGCGACCGACAGCAAGAGCCGAAGCACCGCCGTCACCGATGAGCCCGCCAGTTCCTCCAACGGCAAGTCGGAAAGCCCCGGCACTGACAGCACTTCCAGCCCGGAAGCGGCCGCCGCTTCCTAGCGGCTTAGAACCCGGCGTGCCCAACCTCGCCCGGGATCGCACATGAGAGCGGTCGTCCAGCGGGTTTCTCACGCCGCCGTGCGCGTGGATGATCGCACCGTTGGCGCCATCGGCCCCGGCCTCCTCGTCCTCCTCGGCATCACCCACGACGACACACTCCCCATCGCCGAACGACTCGCGGCAAAAGTGGCCGGCCTGCGTGTGTTCGAAGACACCGACGGCCGGATGAACCTGGCTGTCGCCGATGTCGGAGGCGCGGTCCTCTGCATCAGCCAGTTCACGCTCTACGGCGACGTTCGGCGGGGCCGCCGCCCCTCCTTCGATGCCGCCGCCCGGCCCGAGCAGGCTCTGCCGCTCTATGAGGCGTTCTGCACCGCCATCGAGCGCGAAGGCCTCCGTTGCCAGCGCGGCGTCTTCGGCGCCCACATGCAGGTCGAACTCGTTAACGATGGCCCGGTCACCATCATCGTCGACTCCGCGGACCTCGATCAGCCTCGCCGGGCTTGACCGGACGCGGCCCCGACCCGCAACGTTCGATCTCAATGACGGCCATCGAAGGGAAACAGCGCCCCATGCGCATGAGCAAGTTGCTCCTGAAGACGCTCCGTGAGCCTCCCTCCGAGGCGGAACTGCCGAGCCACCAGTTACTGCTACGCGCGGGCCTCGTCATGCCCCTTGCCGCCGGCCTCTACTGCTTCACACCGCTTGGCTGGAGGGTCTTCCGCCGCATCGAGAACATCATTCGCGAGGAAATGGATCGTAGCGGGGCCCAGGAAGTCCACCTCCCGGCCCTCCACCCCATCGAGCTCTGGGAACAGTCCGGCCGCGCCGAAGCCATGGGCGACACCCTCTTCCGCCTGAGGGATCGTAAGGAGCGCGGCTTCGCGCTCGGGCCCACGCACGAAGAAGTTATCAGCTTCATGGCCGCCCGTACCCTCCAGAGCTACCGCGACCTGCCGGTCACCCTCTACCAGATCCAGACGAAGTTCCGCGACGAGCCGCGGCCACGTGGCGGCCTCATCCGCCTCCGCGAGTTCACCATGAAGGACGCCTACAGCTTCGATGCCGGCTGGGACGAGCTCGACCGCTCCTATCAGCAGGCATTCGACGCCTACGTCCGCATCTTCGAGCGCGCGGGCGTGCCCGTGATCCCCGTCGCCGCCGACTCCGGCGCCATCGGTGGCAAGGACAGCCAGGAGTTCGTCTTCCTCTCCGAAAACGGCGAGGACGAAGTGCTCCTCTGCCCCGGCTGCGGCTATGCCGCCAACGCCGAAAAGGCCGACTTCCGCCGCCCGCCGCCCATCGCCTCGGAGCCGAAGCCCATCGAAAAGGTCGCCACCCCCGGGCAGAAGACGATCGCCGACCTGGCCCGCTTCCTCTCGGTCGACGAACGCCAGACGGCCAAGGCCGTCTTCTATCGCGTCGACGGCAAGCCCGTCTTCGTTGCCATCCGTGGTGACCTCGATGTCAACGAGGTCAAGCTAAAGAACGCCCTGAAGGCCAAGGACCTCACCGCAATGGACGAAGCCGGTGTCCGCGCGGCCGGGCTCGTCGCGGGTTCAGCCGGCGCCGTCGGCCTCACGGGCATGACGATCGTCGCCGACCCGAGCGTCGTCGATGCGCCGAACCTGGTGGCCGGCGCCAACGAAGACGGCTTCCACCTGGTCAACGTCAACTACGGCCGCGACTGGCAGGCCTCGCTCGTCGCCGATATCGCCCTCGCCCGCAAGGGCGACTCCTGCCCCAACTGCGGCGAGGCGCTCGATGCCCGCCGCGGCATGGAGATGGGCCATGTCTTCAAGCTCGGCACCATCTATGCCGAGACGATGGGCGTCAACTTCCTCGACGAAGCCGGCGAGCGCCACCCCGCCGTCATGGGTTGCTACGGCATCGGCGTCGAGCGCATGCTCGCGGCCGTCATCGAGGCCAACCACGATGGCAACGGCATAACCTGGCCCGCCGAAGTCGCCCCCTACGACGTCCACATCGTCGCGCTCAACCTCGACCAGGACGCTGTCGCCGCCGCTCTCGACGAGGTCGAACAGGCACTCTCGGATGGCGGCTTCTCCGTCCTCACCGACGACCGGCCCGACTCCGCGGGCATCAAGTTCAAGGATGCCGACCTTCTCGGCATGCCGATCCGCCTCACGCTCAGCCCCCGTTCCCTCGAGAAGGGCGGGGTCGAACTGCGCGTCCGTCGCTCCGGCGAGACGGAGATAGTGCCCCTCGCTGGGCTCATCTCCCGCGTCGGGACGCTGCTGTCCGACGACTCCTAGGGGGCCTTTTGGGCCGGTCCGAGGCGCAAGATTTTACGTTCCGGGCGCCGGCCGGGGAGCCGCGACCGTCTTGCACGGCGTGCTATACTGCAATCTGACCACGCATTCCTGCACGGAGTGGGCCTAGGCCCACTTTTTTGTTGAGGTTATGAAAAACGACTTTCTTCTCGCGATTGGCCAACTGGCGGCCGAAAAGAACCTCCCCCGGGACATCGTCTTCGAGGCCGTCGAGGCCGCGCTGACGTCGGCCTACCGCCGGGAGGGTGAAAACGCCCCGAACGTCTACGCGAAGATCGACCCCGAAACCGGGGACATCCATGCCTACATGCAGAAGACTGTCGTAGACGAGGTCGAAGAGCCTCACGTCGAAATCGCCGTACAGGAAGCGCAGCGCTATAAGCGCGACGCCAAGGCCGGCGACGTCCTCGACTTCGAGATGAAAATCCCCGATAACGCCGGCCGCATCGCCGCTCAGACGGCGAAGCAGGTCGTGCTCCAGCGTCTCCGCGAGGCCGAGCGCGACGCAGTCTTCGACGAGTACGCCGGCAAGGAAGGCGAAATCCTCGTCGGCACCGTGCAGCGTGTCGAACCCCGCCAGACCATCATCGAACTGGGCAAGGGCACGGAGGCCATCCTGCCCTTCGGCGAACAGGTGCGGAACGAGCACCTTCGCTCCGGCCAGCGCGTGAAGGTCATGGTCCTCGAAGTGCTCAAGGCCGCGAAAGGCCCCCAGGTCGTCGTCAGCCGCAGCCACCGCAGCCTGCTCCGGCGCCTCTTCGAAATGGAAGTCCCGGAGATCGCCGCCGGCACCGTCGAAATCAAGTCCATCGCCCGCGAGGGTGGGCACAGGAGCAAGGTCGCCGTCCACTCCCGGATGCCCAGCATCGACCCCATCGGCGCCTGCGTCGGTATGCGCGGAGCTCGCATCCAGAACATCGTCAACGAACTCTCCGGCGAACGGATCGATGTCATCAAGTGGGACCCGAACCCCGACGCGTTCGTCTCCAACGCCCTCAGCCCCGCGGAAGTCATCGAAGTCTCCACTGACCCCGACGAGCGCAAGGCAACTGTGGTTGTGCCCGACCGGATGCTCTCCCTGGCCATCGGCAAGGAAGGCCAGAACGCCCGCCTCGCGGCCAAACTGACCGGCTGGCGGATCGACATCCTCAGTGAAAGCGCCGCCGCCCGCGCCAGGGAAGGCGAAGTCGAAGAACCTTCCACCTTCGTCCCCTTCGCACCCGGGGAAACGCCGGACATCGACATCATCGAAGAGGCCGAAGAGGTTGCGGCAGCAGCCATCGGCGCCCCCCTCGAGGAGGAGGGCGCGGAGCGTGCCCCGGTCTCGGCGCAGCCCCAGGAACAACCTGTGGCTGTCGAAGAGGACGTCACCTTTGCCGCCGCCCTCGCGCAGATGCCCGTCCCCGACCGCGAGGAACGCGAGTCCGAGGACTACGGCGAGGAACGCGAGGACGAGGACGAAGAGTACGAAGTCCCCACCATGGTTGTGGCCGAAGCCCGGCCTACCGCCATTCGCTTCGCCGAAGACGTGCTTCCAAGCCGCCCCGAGACCGAAGAGGAGCCCGCGAAGAAGGGCGCCGCCAAGAAAGCACGGCGTGCCCCACGCTTCGCCGAAGAAGGGGACGACGAGATGGAAGACATCGACTACTCAGGGCGTATCCATTAAGGACGGCTCAACCATGAAGGCAGCAAAGGGACCTCGTCCCCGGCACGTGCCCCAGCGCACCTGCATCGGCTGCCGCCAGGAAGAGGGAAAGCGGACGTTCATCCGGATCGTCCGCACCCCCGATCAGCGCCTCGTCATCGACCCGACAGGCAAGGCAAACGGCCGCGGCGCCTACCTCCATCCCTGGCCCTCGTGTTGGGAGAAAGCGCTTAAAGGCGGTACCATAGTTCACGCACTCAAGTTCAATCCGGCTAGAGAAGATGTCGAGGCGCTGCGGGCGTTCGGCATGGCGTTGCCGGCGGAAGAAGGTAACTCATGACGGCACAACCATCCTCGAAACCACGATCGGTCACCATCCCGTCGGCGCTCACGGTCAAGGAACTCGGCGACCTCCTCGGTGTCTCAGCGATTGAGGTGATCAAGCGGCTGATGACCAACGGCGTCATGGCCGCGCTCAACCAGTCCATCGACTTCGATACCGCTGCGGTCGTCGCTGTCGACCTCGGCTTCGATCCTGTCGAGTCCGAAGCAGCTGAGCAGGCTGCCGCGCCTGCCGTCGCCGACGAATTAGAGGAAGCACCGGACGACCCGGCGAGCCTCAAGCCTCGCCCGGCGGTCGTGACCGTCCTTGGCCACGTCGATCACGGCAAGACGAGTCTCCTCGACGCCATCCGCCGCACGAAGGTCGCTGCCGGGGAGGCCGGCGGCATCACCCAGCACATCGGCGCCTACCAGGTCGAGCGCGATGGCCGGCTCATCACCTTCATCGATACGCCCGGCCACGCGGCGTTCACGGCCATGCGCGCCAGGGGCGCCCAGGTCACCGACATTGCCATCCTCGTCGTCGCCGCCGACGACGGCGTCATGCCCCAGACCATCGAGGCGATCAACCACGTCCGTGCAGCGGGTGTGCCGATCATTGTCGCCATCAATAAGATCGACCTCCCGGCGGCAAACCCCGACCGAATCAAGCAACAGCTGACCGAACACAGTGTCGTCGTCGAGGATTTCGGCGGCGACGTTGTCACCGTGCCGGTATCGGCCGTCAAAGGGACAGGCCTCGATGACCTGCTCGAGGCCATCAACCTCGTTTCCGAAATTTCCGAATTGAAGGCAAATCCCGACAAGCCCGCCGTCGGCGTCGTCGTGGAAGCCGAACTCGACTCCAGCCGGGGCCCGATCGCCACGGTGCTCGTGAAGAGCGGCACCCTGAGCCAGGGAGACGCCGTCGTCGTCGGTGAGATAAGCGGCCGCATCAAGGCGATGTTCGACGACCAGGGCAAGCGGGTGAAGGAAGCAGGCCCTTCGACGCCTGTGCTCATCATGGGCCTCACGGAAGTCCCCGAAGCGGGGGAGCGCCTGCGCGCGGTGCAGGACGAGCGCATCGCCCGCCAGATCGTCGACGTGCGCCGCCGCGGCCGCGAAGCCGCCGAGCAAACCGCGCACGCCCACGTCAACCTCGACACCCTCTTCAACGAGATTAGCGCCGGCAAGCTGAAGGAACTGATCATCATCCTGAAGGCCGACGTTCGCGGCAGTGCCGAAGCAGTCAAGGGCGCCCTCGAACGCCTCAGCACCTCGGAAGTGAAGGTCAAGATCATCCATGCCGCCACGGGCCCCGTGAGCGACTCCGACGTCATGCTCGCCGAGGCCTCGAACGGCATCATCCTCGCCTTCAACACGAAGACCGACCCCTCAGCCCGCAAGCGCGCCGACGCCACGGGGGTCGAAGTCCGAACCTACAACATCATTTACCAGTTGCTTGAGGACATCGAGAAGGCGCTGGCGGGCATGTACGAGCCGGTCTACGAGAGCGTCGTCGACGGCCATGCGGAGGTCCGTCAGGTCTTCAAGTCGAGCAGGCTGGGGAACATCGCCGGCAGCTTCGTCCTCGATGGCACACTTCGCCGCGGTTCGATGGTGCGCCTCCTTCGAGGCAAAGAGGAGCTCGCCAAGACCCGCTGCGACGGCCTGAAGCGCTTCCAGGACGATGTCCGCGAAGTCCAGACAGGCTATGAGTGCGGCATCGTGCTCAGCGGCTTCGACAAGTTCGAGGTAGGGGACGTCATCGAGTTCTACCACGAAGAGCGCGTCAACTAGGGCTGATTCGCCCCCGGAGCACCTCATGAGCCGGCGCACCAGCCGCGTGAACGATCTCCTGCGCGAGCAACTCAGCGAGTTGCTGCTCCGCGAGGTGAAAGATCCGCGCGTCAACCACGGCCTCGTCTCGATTACGGAGGTCCAGGTCTCGCCCGACCTCCGCAGGGCAACCGTCTTCGTCTCGCACTTCGGCCGGGACGACGAACGGGACGAGGTTCTCCGGGGCCTGGCGGCTGCCTCCCACTTTCTGCGAAACGAATTGGTCCACCGACTGTCCCTCCGCACCGTGCCGGAACTGGTCTTCCGTTTCGACCCGTCGATCGAGCGCGGCGCCCGGCTTGCCTCGCTCATCAATGAAGTTACCCATGGCGAAGAAGGCGAAGAGTAGCCCCGGCATCGATGGGATTCTCCTCATCGATAAGCCGTCAGGCTGGACCAGTCACGACGTGGTCGCCAGGTCGCGCCGCCTGACGGGTCAGCGGCGCATCGGCCATACCGGCACCCTCGACCCCATGGCAACCGGTCTCCTCGTCCTCTGCCTCGGCAGGGCGACCCGGCTCGTCGAGTACATGACTGGCCACGACAAGCGCTACATCGGCCACATCAGGCTCGGCGAGGCAACCGACACCGATGACGCCGATGGCCGGGTGATCGCCCGCTCGCCCGTGCCGCCCCTCACGTCCGTCGCACTCGAAGCCATCGCCCGGGAGTTCACCGGCCCGCTTCTGCAAAGGCCCCCGGCGTACAGCGCCGTCAAGATCGAGGGCCAGCGTGCCTATGCGGCGGCCCGCGCCGGGAAGGACCTGGACCTCCCGCCCCGGCCGGTGACGGTCCACCGCCTGTTGTTGGAGCAACTGGAGCCCGAACTACTTGCCATAACGGTCGAGTGCGGCGCCGGCACGTATGTCCGCAGCCTCGCGCGCGACATCGGCGATCGCCTGGGTTGCGGGGCTCACCTCGCCTCGCTCCGCCGCACCCACGTGGGCGGCTTCGACGTGGGCGTGGCACTTACCCTGGACAGCCTGGAGCAGATCGCCCAGGCCGGCCGCCTCGACTCCGTCCTGCGGGCGGCGGACGAAGGGGTGGTCGACTTCGACGCCGCCATCGTCCGGGTCGAACGTGGCGCCCTGCTCCGCCACGGCATCGTGCTCGATGGCGTCGTCCCGGCCGCCAGGGCGGCCGAATTCGCCCGAATCTACGACAGCCTTGGGGACTTCCTCGCCATCGGGTCGGTCGGGCCTTCCGGCGACGTTCGGGCGCTCAAAGTCCTGCAAACCTGAGAAAAGTCCCTGCATTTGCCTCTTATGTGCAGTCTAGATACGAAAATAGGGTTGACACACATTCGGCCCGGTGTATTCTGCCAAGAGAGCCTGCCGGTGGATGAGTAATGCGCTTATCCACTAGAACAATTCAGGCAACCTCCGCGTAGCAGCGGAGGCTTAACAGGAGAGTGTCATGGAGGCTTACTGCCTGAAGTGCCGCACCAAGCGCGAGATGAAGGACCCCAAGCCGATTACGATGAAGAACGGTAAGCCCGCCACTGAGGGCTCCTGCCCCAACTGTGGGACCCGGATGTTCAAAATCGGCAAGGCCTGACCGGCGCCACGGTATGAGGCATTGAGGGCGCGCCGATCGGCGCGCCTTCGCCGTTTTCGGGCAGTCCTCCCGCAGCCTGGTTTGGGCTTCCCCGGCGCCGTCTGCTAGATTCAAAAGCGGAGAGGTGCCCGAGTGGTTTAAGGGAACCGTCTTGAAAACGGTCGTGGCTAAACACCACCGTGGGTTCGAATCCCACCCTCTCCGCCAGCCGCACCTGCCCACAGCGCCCCGACCTGTTACATTTCTTGGGCATCTCTTTCCGGAGCACCATGTGAAGATCCACGAGTTCCAGGCTAAGGAGCTTTTCGCGAAGCATGGCGTCGCCGTCCCCGCCGGCCGCGTCGCCTCCACCCCCGCGGAAGCCCGCGCGATCGCCCAGGAACTGGGCGGCAAGGTCGTCGTCAAAGCCCAGATCCACGCCGGTGGCCGCGGCAAGGGCCGCCTCGTCGGACAATCCGAAACGGCCGCCATGTACCAGAAGCTCCTGGGAGATCCCGAAAACAACTCGGGCCAGGTCCGCGGAGACCGCGTCGGCGGCGTCAGGCTCGCCTCCTCCGCCGAGGAAGCCGAGCGCGAGGCCGCGAACATCCTCGGTAAGTACCTCGTCTCCATCCAGACCGGCCCCGAAGGCAAGCTCGTCAAGAACGTGCTCGTCGAAGAGCAGTCGGCGGTCGCGAAGGAGTACTACCTCGCCATCATCATCGACGGCGCGGAAGGCTCGCCGTTGATCATGGCCTCGACCGAAGGTGGCCAGGAGATCGAAGTCGTCGCCCACAACAACCCCGGGGCGATCGCCCGCGTGCCGGTCAACCCGGTTGCCGGCTTCGAACCGTACGTCGGTCGCGTGCTTGCCGCGCGCCTTGGCCTCGAAGGGGACCAGGCCGCCCAGCTGGGCAAGCTTGCCGAGAGCCTCTACAACGCCTTCGTCAGCAACGATGCCAGCCTCGTCGAAGTAAACCCGCTCGTCGTCACCCAGGAGGGCAAGGTGCTCGCGCTCGACGCGAAGTTCACCATCGACGACAACGCCATCTATCGCCACAAGGACCTCGAAGCCCTGCGCGACAAGGACGAAGAGGATCCCCTCGAAATCCTCGCGCAGTCCCTCGGTGTCGCCAACTTCATCAAGCTCGATGGCAACATCGGCTGCGTGGTGAACGGCGCGGGCCTTGCGATGGCCACCATGGACACGATCAAGCTCGCCGGGGGTGAACCCGCGAACTTCCTCGATATCGGCACCGTGAACGACCCTCAGCGCGTCGTAAGTGCCCTCAAGGTCATCCTCGAAGACCCCTCGGTGAAGGCAATCCTGGTCAACATCTTCGGCGGCATGGCGCGGGTCGACAT
>DATBWD010000251.1:0-7086 GCA_036515015.1 Tepidiformaceae bacterium | reverse complement strand
GAGTTTCGGCGGCGCAAGCGGCATGGCAATCCTTCACATGGTTTCCCTTCGCCGGCCCGACATCCACGTGTTCGTGCTCGACACCGGTTACCTCTTCGAGGAGACGCACGAGACCATGCGGCGCTCGATCGAGGCCATGGGGCTGACGAACGTGCACGTGTTTTCGCCACTGCTGAGCCATGAAGAGCAGTCCCGCCAGCATGGCTCAGCCCTCTGGATGCGCGATCCCGACGCATGCTGCGAAATCCGGAAAGTGGAGCCGAACCGCCGGGCGGTTGCCGGCAAAACGGCCTGGATCAGCGGCCTCCGGCGCGACCAGTCCGAAGGCCGGGCCGACACGCCGATTGTGTCGTGGGCCGGGAAGTTCGGGCTTTTGAAGATCAATCCCCTGGCCACCTGGACCGAAAAGGACACCTGGAACTACCTGCTGGAACACCGGGTGCCCTACAACCCGCTCCTCGACCAGGGGTACAGCAGCATCGGCTGTTACAACTGCACCGTCCCCGGAATTCAGGGCCGTGCCGGTCGCTGGCAGGGCTTTGCCAAGGACGAGTGTGGCTTGCATACCGGGTAGGCGACCCGGACCGGCAGGCGAACTGCCCCGGCCTTCCTCTCACTTCAGAATCAGGAGACTTCTCTCATCGTGACTCAAGACAAAGGCTTCGTACTCTGGTTCACCGGTCTTTCTGGATCAGGTAAGTCCACGCTCACCGAGGCAATTGCCCCGATCCTCAGGGAACGCGGCCACCGCGTCGAAATCCTGGATGGCGACGTGGTCCGCACGAACCTCTCCAAGGGTCTCGGCTTCAGCAAGGAAGACCGGGACACCAACATCCTCCGGATTGGCTTCGTGGCGAACCTGCTGGCCCGCAACGGGGTGGCGGTGATCACAGCCGCGATTTCCCCCTACCGGGAGATCCGGGATCAGAACCGGTCGCTCATCGAGGGAGACGGCTCCGCCTTCGTCGAAGTCTTCGCCGCCGCCACGGTCGAGCAGTGCGAAGCCCGCGATGTGAAAGGCCTCTACGCGGAGGCCCGCGCCGGCAAGCGGCCTGGGTTCACCGGCATCGACGACCCCTACGAGCCACCGCTGCTGGCGGAGGTGGTTTGCGAAACAGGCGTCGAGTCCGTTGAGGAAAGCCTGGCACGGATCCTCGGGCATCTCGAAGCCGAGGGTCTCGTGGCAGATGTGGTGGCCGCCCGATGAGCGACCTCGGGAAGCCCTACGGGGGCACACTCGTCGATCTCCTCGCCACGGGCTATGAGCGCGAAACACTCTGTGCCGAAGCCCTGACCCTGCCCGCGATCACGCTCGACTCTCGCACGCGTAGCGACTTCGAACTGCTGGCGAACGGCGGGTTTAGCCCGCTGACCGGGTTCATGGGCGAGGCTGACTACCGATCCGTGGTCGATCGGATGCAACTGACCCACGGCCTCCCCTGGCCCATCCCCGTCTACCTTGCCGTCGACGATTCACGCGCGGATGAACTGCGGCCAGGCTCGAGGGCGGCGCTGATGGACAGCGATGGAACGCCCCTCGGGATCATCGACATCACCGAGGCGTACCGCCGTGACAAGACCCACGAGGCGCGGCAGGTCTATCGAACGGACGAAGCGGCCCACCCGGGTGTCGCCGCAATGTACGCGTCCGGCGATCTGCTGCTGGCAGGGCCGGTCCGGGCCATCAGCCTGCCGCGCTACGAGAGCTTCCACGACTACCGCCTGACCCCCGCCGAGACCCGCGCCGTCTTCGCCGAGCGCAACTGGAAGACAGTGGTCGGGTTCCAGACCCGCAACCCGATCCACCGCGCGCACGAGTACCTCATCAAGGTCGCACTCGAAAGCGTGGACGGTGCGCTGATTCACCCGCTGGTCGGTGACACCAAGGATGACGACATCCCGGCCGCCGTGCGGATGAAGTGCTACGAAGTGCTGATCGACAACTACTTCGTGAAGGATCGGGTGTCGCTCTCCGTCCTGCCCGCGGCGATGCGGTACGCGGGTCCGCGCGAAGCCATCTTCCACGCCATCATGCGGAAGAACTACGGTTGCACACACTTCATTGTCGGCCGCGACCACGCCGGCGTCGGCAACTACTACGGCACCTATGATGCGCAACTGATCTTCAACGAGATCGACCTCGACGCACTGGGCATCCAGCCGCTGTTCTATGAGCACGCGTTCTGGTGCCTGAGGAGCGGCGCGATGGCAACCACGAAGACGAGCCCCGCGACGCCCGAGGAACGCCTGGTCCTTTCGGGGACGAAGGTGCGCGAGATGCTTCGTGCGGGCGCGGAACTCCCGGTCGAGTTCACCCGGCCTGAAGTTGCGCGGGTGCTCATCGAGAGCATGGCCTCGGCGCTCTAGGTCGTGGAGCGGCCGGCATCGGCTCCGCTCTCCATTACCGCGACCGCAGAGCACGGCGCTGAGCCGGTGGTGAAGCCCGCGCGGTTCCGGCTCACTCCCCGCGCGGGTCTCCGAATCCTTGCCGCGGTGGCTGGCCTCCTGCTCTTCGTACTGGCGCTGGAGGTCATCAAGGCCGGAGCGCGCGGCATCCTCCCGCTCATCACGAGCCTCGACGTCTCTGGCCCGGCGAACGCGGTCGGCTTTGGATGGTTGCTCGCCTACGGGGCGCTGAGCGGATCGCCCGTCGCGGCCATCGGCGTCACGCTCCTTGCCGGCGGCGCCCTCACACAGGACGAGGCCTTCGCCGTTGTCGGCGGCTCGCGGCTCGGGGCATCGTTCATCGTGCTGGCGGTCGGCTTCGCGCTCTATCTTGCCCGGCGGCGGAGCGCGGACGGCCTCTACATCGGCGTCGTTGCCCTCCTGACCACATTCACGACACAGGCGCCGGCCATCCTGCTCGGCCTCGTGTCCCTGCGCTACGGGTGGTTGGACCGCGTGAGCTTCGCCACCCCTTCGGGGCTGCTCAACGTGACGGACGCGGTCTACAGCGCGCCCGTGGACCTCATCGACGGCCTGCTGCCCGGGGGGCTGTTGTTCCTGGTCGGGGTCGGAGTCCTGTTGCTCAGCTTCCTTGTGTTCGACCGCGCCCTGCCACAGCTCGAAGGAGAAGCCGAAGGCATCTCACGTGCGCTTCGTTCTCTTAGCAGCCGGCCGCTAATGTTCTTGCTCGGCGGCGCCGTCACGCTCACCACGTTGAGCGTGTCCATTTCGCTGACGGCCCTGGTGCCTCTTTCGCTGAAGGGTTATCTCAAGCGCGAGCACATCATCCCGTACGTGATGGGAGCGAACATCACCACGTTCATCGATACGCTCGTCGCCTCAGTGCTGCTCGGGGGGCACAGCGCGTTTGTGGTGGTGCTGACCGAGATGCTTTCCGTCGCAGTTATCTCGATCTTCCTCCTGGTCTTCCTCTACCGGCCATACGCGAAGCTCATCCTCGGGGGTGCGCACTGGACGACGGCTTCGCCCCGCCATCTTGCGATCTTCCTCGGAGCAATCGTGGCGGCCCCGCTCGTGCTGTTATTCCTGTAGCGACTGCTACCGGTGCAGGCCCTCGTCGGGATCGTCAGCAGTGACTCCCTCGGCGTAGAGCCGCGCTATCGTCTGCTCGTCGAAGTGCAGCACTTCGCGCAGGACGTAGCTGTTGTGCTCGCCGAAACCGGGTGCCGGGAGCCGGATGTGCCCGGGCGTGCGGCTGAGCAGCCACGGCGGCGACTCCATCTCCCATGTCCCGGCGTCCGGGTGGGTCTGCGCCACCCACGCCTCGCGCGAGCGCAACTGCGGGTCGGACATCAACTCCGGGATGGTGAGGACGGCGCCTGCCGGGACTCCCGCTCGCTGCAGAATGTGCATCGCCTCGTAGTGGCCCCGCTCGGCCGTCCAGGCTTCGATGATTGCATCCAGTTCGGCCTCGTTCGCTTTGCGCGCCGCACCTGTTGAGAAACGTTCGTCGTCAGCGAGCTCGGGTCGACCGATGACGGTGCACAATGCGCGGAACTGGTCGTCGTCCTCACACGCGATGGTCAGCCATGCGTCGTCTCCCGCCGAGCGGTAGCAGTTGTGCGGGGCGATGTGCGGGTGGCGATTTCCGGCCGGTGCGCGCAACTCGCGGTTCATGCTGTAGTCGACGAGGTATTCTCCGACGAACGCCGTCAGGTTTTCGCGCTGTGCGACCTCGACGTAGCTTCCTTCACCCGTCCGGTTACGTTTGCGCACGGCCATGGCGACTGCGGCAACGAGCGCCGTGCCGGCCATCGGGTCGCCATAGCTGAAGCCGGTTTTCATCGGCCCTTCGCCTTCGTAGCCGGAGATCGAAACCAGTCCCGCCAGTTGCTCGACGTTGGTGCCGTAGGCGACGAAGTCCTTTTCGGGGCCGGTCTTGCCGTGCCCGGGCATCGAGACATAAATAATGTTCGGGTTTCGCCCGCGGACCGTGTCGTAGTCGAGGCCAAGCTTGTCCATCACGTCGGCGCGGTAGTTTTCGACGATGACGTCGCTAACTTCGCAAAGCTTCAGGAGCACTTCGCGGCCCGTCTCGTTCGAAAGGTCGAGCGCGAACCCGTACTTGTCCCGGTTGTTGTGATTGAAGTAGCCAGAGCGGTTGTACCACCGGGGAACGTCCCGGGGGATGAGCCCGAGGCCGCGCAGGAGGTCCCACTGCCGCGGCGATTCCACCTTGATGACTTCGGCGCCGTAGTCGCCCAGCATGCGTGTCCCGAAAGGACCGGCCCAGACCATCGTCAGGTCAACCACCCTGAGGCCGTGGAGCGGCGCGGTCATGGCGTCCCCTCCCGCTTCGCGAGCGTCGGGGGCCCCTTCCAGGTTTCGCCGTTGTCCAACCGCACGGTCAGCATCGTGCCGGTCGTTTCGACGGTGCCAGCAGAAAGAGGGCCGGTCGGCGGAAACTTCGGCTTCGCGGGGACCAGTACCCTCGCGCCTTCCGGGAATTCGGCCGACGCGACGATTTCAATCGCCTCAATGCGCTGGCCGATGGATCGGGCCAGTACCTGGAATAACGCGAAGTCGCTGGCCTGGCGGAGTATCCGCACAGCTTCGTCCTTTGAGGCCGGCTCCCGCGCTGCACGGAGGTCCGCCGGGCGCGGGATGGTGTCCTCGGAGCCTCGAGCCAGGAACTGACCGACCATCCGCTTCGCCTTCGGTGCGATCTCCTCCAGCAAGCTGTGCAGGAGCGCGATGTCATCGCTCTGTTCGAAGAACGCCATGGCCTTTGCCACGTCTTCGCGCTGTGTCATGGGCGGCCCCCCGCGACGCCTTCGGTCGCAGCCGACGATAAGCCGGCGACATCTCGCAGAACCTGCTCGGTGTGTTCGCCGAGGAGCGGCGCCCGGCCGGCGCTCCAGCCGTCGGGCCCAATCCACCAGGGAGGGCCGGGGTACGTCGCCTCCCCGGCGACCGGGTGCGCAATGGTCGTGAGAAACCCACGGGCGTTGAGCTGGGGGCTCTCGAGCAGGTCCTGCATCGTGTGGACGAATGCGATTGGCGCCCGCATTTTTCCCGCGCGTTCGTAGAGTTCGTGCTTGTTCTCGGTCGCCGCCCATGCGTAGAACTCTGCCATCAACTCGTCGTTGTGGACGGTGCGGTCTGCCTGGGTGACGAACCGCGGATCCTCGAAGAGGTCGGGTCGATCGATCGCGTCGGTGAACGGCTTCCAGTTGCGCGGCATGATGTGGATGCCGAGGTGGCCATCGGCGCACGGGTAGATGCCGATGAAGCTCGCCATGTGGTTTCCGCGGCGCCCGCGGTTCCAGCGGCCAAGGTAGCTGTAGTAGGGGATGCCCGCCTCCAGGATAGGGGCCATGCAGTGCTGCACGCTCACGTCGATGTGTTGGCCTGTTGCGTCGCGTTCGGCGGCAAGCACCCCGAGCATCGCAGCCGAAAACCCGTTCAGCCCGCCCTGGTAGTCAGCCTGGTAGCCGCCGTTCTTCAACGGGCCGCCGTCATCGGTGCCCGTGATGTACATCTGGCCTGCCATCGCGAACGTGGTCAGGTTGTTTCCGCGGTAGTCGGCATAGGGACCCTGCTGACCGAATGGCGTGATGGAAACGAGCGTGACCCGCGGATTCACCGCGCTCAGGTCGTCGTAGGTGAGGCCGAGGGCACGTAGATCGGCCGGCCGGAAATTCTCGATGACCACGTCCGCGGTCTCGACCAGGCGAAGGAAGGCATCACGGCCGGCCGGTTCGTCGAGTGGAAGCTCGACCGATCGCTTGCCTGTGTTCAGGTAGAGGAAGAGCGCGCTTGTTTCCGGGTTGGGGACACCGTCCTTGAATGGGCCGTGCGTCCTTGAGACATCGCCGCCGGGCGGCTCGATCTTGATGACGTCGGCGCCGTAACCGGAGAACAGTTTTCCGCAGTACGGCGCCGAGACGAAGTTCCCGATTTCCAGGACGCGCAGGCCTTCGAGTGGCTGTGGCATTTCTGGATTCTATGGGGGTCCCCGACGTCAAGTCACGCCGGGGCCGAATCGGCACCGGGACGTTCGCCAGCCAGCCGCGGCCTGGTCCGCTGAGGCGATGTTCCAATGTCGAGCGGCCATCGCCTTGGCGGCGCACAGGGAGAAGGCCTTCAGGCGCATTTACAACGTGCGCACTAAGTACAACTGAAAAGACGCGCGCTTTGTGGTGCACTTCTGCACTACTTAATTTTGGTAAGAAGAAGGAAAAGCGCTGGCGTGTCGAACTGAGACGCCATCGTTATTCGGCACTTTGTCGACGTAGTCATAGGCCTGCCTGGTCCACCGTATTATTAGGTGCATGCCATTACTGAGCGGAGTCAGCACATGAAACTCAATCTACCTCTAACGAGGCCCCAGGAGGAGGACGCGTGCCCCGCAGGCCCGCCTGCGGGCGCGTACGCACGCCCGACGGCAGATGTCGCCATCGTCGGCCTTGGATACGTGGGACTCCCCACGGCTTTGAGCCTGGCTTCGTCCGGGCGGTCCGTCATCGGGATCGACATCTCAGACCGCCGCCTTGCCGAGATACGCGAAGGTCGCGCCGACCTCGTGGAGAACGACCGCGCCCGGCTCTCCCGTGCGCTTCAGCAGGAAGATTTCCAACTCACGAGCGACTTGAGCCGGATGGCGGAAGCCGAGGCAGT
>DATBWD010000250.1:0-7057 GCA_036515015.1 Tepidiformaceae bacterium | reverse complement strand
CCGCGCGCAAGCCGCGCACCCGGGCCGAGATGCTCAACGTGAACGGTGTCGGCCGGGTGAAGTTCGAGCGCTACGGCGAAGCGTTCCTGGCGGTGGTGAAGGGAGGAGGGAGAAGGGAGGAGGGAGGAGTGGGCCCTTCGGGCCGGGGAAGGGCTGAGGACTAAGGACTAAGGACTAAGCACCCGCGCAATCGACAATCGTCGATCGCCAATCGAAAATGGCGGGGCGCGTGGCGGGCGGGGTCAGGCGCGAGGAGGCATGATGGACGAGTTTTCCGGCCGCGTGGCGGTCATCACCGGCGGGGCGAGCGGGATCGGGCTGGCAACGGCGAAGGCGCTCGCGCAGGAGGGGATGAAGCTGGTGCTCGCCGACATCGAGCAGGCGGCGCTGGACCGGGCGGTGCCCGAGGTGCGGGCGCTCGGCGCTGAATGCATCGGCGTGCGGACCGACGTGGGCGAAAAGTCGCAGGTCGATGCGCTGGCCGACCGGGCGTGGTCGGAGTTCGGCGGGGTGCACGTGCTCTTCAACAACGCGGGCGTGGCGGTGGCGGGGCCGATCGCCGAGATGCGCCACAGCGACTGGGAATGGCTGATGCGGGTGAACCTCTGGGGCGTCATCTACGGGGTGGAGGCGTTCCTGCCCCGGATGATCGAGCAGGGCGAGGGCGGCCACATCATCAACACCGCTTCGTTCGCGGGGCTGGTGCCGAACGAGGGGCTGGGCGTCTACTGCGTGACGAAGTACGGCGTGGTGGCGCTCTCGGAAGTGCTCTACCGCGAGGTGCGCGAGCACAACATCGGGGTCTCAGTGCTGTGCCCGATGCGGATCGCGACGAACATCGGCGAGTCGCAGCGTAACCGGCCGGCCGAACTGGGCGGGGGCCAGGAACGGCCCGCCGGCAGTGGCGACGAAGAGGGCCGGCCGCAGGCCGGACGCGTCATCGAAGTCGACGAAGTGCCGCCGAAGATCCTCCGGGCAATCAGGGAAAACAACCTCTACATCCTCACGCACGAAGAGAGCCGCGGGTTCATCCAGGCACGCTTCCGGCGCATCGACCGCACGTTCGAAGCGGTCTGAGCCGGGCCGGCTGGCATTTTCGGGGGGGGGCAGTAGGATCACGCTGGCTGAGTGCCGGCTTCCGCTCGGGAGCTGTTGGCCCCAGGCGGATCGGGGGGAGGAGGAGGTCGACATGACTGGCACCATCCCGCATCCGAGGCTCTTGATAGCAGCGGGCGCATTGATCCTCGCGGCCGGTATCGCTTACGCAGTCGCGGCTGAAGGGGGCGAGAAGGATCCACCTCTTCAGGCCGTGCCCGTTCCCGGAACCGAACTACCTCGGGTTGATGCTGCAGAGCGAGCGCAGGCTTTGGCAACGCTTACCAGCAGCCCTCTATTCCTGGAGGCGACCGGCGGACGGCAGTGGACTGCCGTTTCCGAAATGCCGAACACCACGGATGGGAAAAAGGTCGGAGTGGGGCTCATCGTCGAGCTGGAGTCGCCGGTCGACTCCGATGGACCGTGGCTCGCCGTCTACTGCAAGGGAACGGTGAGCCAGGAATTCCGGTTCCCCTACGAGGGAGTGTCGCTGCTGGGCGCGGGCTTCGATGGCGGCGGTCAACTGATCGGGTTGATGCCGCTCCCTTCGGAGTCACTGGCCTTCGACAAGGACGCTGCGACCACCCCGCCCCCGGAGTGCCCGGAAGGCTTCGAAGACGAGGAGGATTAGCGTCGTTGGCGGTCGGGCCCCAATTGACAGGGGTCTAAGTCACTCGCCGCGGGCGGGTTCGGGTGGGGATTCGCCGAAGAGGCTGCGGAAGAGTTGGCCGGGCGGGGGCAGGTCGCGCCGGTTGCGCAGGTAGAAGATGGTCACCGGCACCGAGATCGCAAGGGCGACGAGCGCCGCGCTCAGGATCCTCGCGGTCCACGAGCGGGTGAAGGAGTCGCCGAAGGTGACGATTACCGTGACGGGGATGATGGAGCCGAGAAAGACGAGGGCGATGAAGACGCGGTACTTCATCGTCGTCAGGCCGGCGGCATAGGCGGCGAAGTCGAACGAGACGGGCATGAGCCGCCACCAGAAGACGATCTGCGGCCCCATGTTCGCGGCGAGTTTATCGATGCGGGCGGCCGCATCCTGGCCGACGAGCCGGGGGATGAACCTTCGCCCGAAGCGGCGCGAGACGAAGAAGATGACCGTCGAGCCGATCAACTGGCCGCCGATGGCGTAGACCACTCCCCAGAACGTCCCCCAGAGGACCCCGGCCGCGATCATGAAGGGGACGTTCGGGATCGGCGCGATGATCATCGCGACGGCGATGGCGGTCATCAGGAGGATCGGGCCCCAGGCTCCGTAGCCCTGCACGCGTTCGCGCACATCCTCGGCGGCGACGTCCCCGACGAGCAGCTCGGTGACCACCAGGCTGCTCGCCCCAAGTGTCACGACGATCGCGAAGAGGCGGCGGCGGAAGATGGGGTTCTGGAGGAGCGGCGTGCCCGGCGGCGTTCGTGGGGTGCGGGCCTCCGGCGGCGCGACGAGGTCGGTCAGTTCGGCCCACACGAGGTAGCCGGCGACGGCCCCGAGGCCGAGGGCCAGCCCACGGCTGTCGATCAGCAGGTACACGGCGAGAGCGAGACCGCCCCCGAGAAGGAGACCGGCCGTGGCAGGAAGGCGCGCGAGCATTGTCACTGATGTTACCGGCACGGCGGGCCGGGGCGCGGGACATCGCCGTCGCCCCAGGGCCTGGCGGGCCGCCGGGAGCTTGCAGAACCGTACCGGCAACATCTTCTCCCCCAAACGGGGGATGCGGGCGTATTCGGATGAGTCATAGAATCCGCGGCTGAACTCGGCGGCAGGCCAAAACGAACGAGCCGCCGGGGGAAAACAAGGGGGGTTCGTTATCATGCGCAGGTTCTCAATGGTCGCCTTAGCAGTCCTCATGCTGAGCGTCGTAGCCCCATTAGCGCAGGGGACGCGGGACGCAAACGCCATCATCCACGAGATCATCGGCGCCGCCTGCCGGGCAGGGGGCGAGGAAGTGGTGCCGCCGGGCCAGGTGATGGACGGGCAGTCCTTCCTGCGGGCCCTGCTGGCAACCGGGGTGATCGAATCCATCGACATGACGGCCGGAGACGGGAATGACTGGGTGGTCACGTTCGACCTCGACGACCCGGCGTCCAAGTTCACTTCGGCGGGGTTCGACCTGACGATCCCCAACGCCTTCGGGCCCGGGGTTGACCTGACGCTGTCGCCGCTGCCGGTGATGGACCCTGACTTCGCGGCCCACGCGAACTGCCACAACCTCAATCCGTAGGGGAGGCAGGTCGGGCCCTGGCATTCCGCCCCAACCCACCGGACCACCGGGACGGTGCCGCAGCTTCCGGCTGCGTTGCGCGACGCCGGTGGTCCGGTAATCTCCACCCGTGGAGATGCAATGCAGGTGATGCTGGTGTCGATGGTCGCCCCGGTCGGCGAGCCGGAACGATCGCTCATGCTGCACCGCGAGTTGTTGAAGCTCGCGAAGCGTGAAGGGTGCGCGCTGGCGGTCTTTCCGGAGATGTCGTTGACCGGCTACGTGGCGCCCGCTCACGGGCAGGGGATGCCCGTCGCGCTCGATTGCCGGCAGGTGCTCGCGCTGCTGGGGGCGACCGTGGAAACCGGCGTGGCGGCGCTATTCGGGATCGCGGAAGCAAACCCCGGGAAGAAGCCGTTCGTTACGCAGGTGTTCGCGGCCGGGGGCCGCGTGGCGGGGGTCTACCGCAAGCAGCATCTCGGCGAAGACGAAGGCCCACACTTCGCGCCGGGGCACGGCGGCGGGCCGTGGACGTTCGAGGGAGTGACGTTCGGGGTGGCTGTGTGCGCCGACAGCCAGGTCCCGGATGCCTTCGAACAGGCGGCAGCGGCCGGCGCATCGGTGGTGTTCCTCTGTTCCGGCCCCGGGCTGACCGGGCGGCGCACGGACGACGCGTCGTGGCGAGCGGGATACGACTGGTGGCGCGGAGAATGCCTCCGGTTGCTGCCCTCCTACGCCAGGCAATTCGGGCTGACAATCGCCACGGCAACGCTCGCGGGGTCGACGGTCGTCGAGGACTACCCCGGGGGGAACATGGTGATCGACCCGGGCGGCGAAGTGGTCCTGGAAGGCGAGGACTGGCACCCCACGGTGGTCGTCATCGAGGTCGCTTAAAGGAGACCTGCAGTGGCGTAGACTGCGGGGCATGACTGCTCTTCCCGGGTTTTCGCTGCTGGATTCGCGTGGCGTCGAACGCGCCTTCCCCACGGGGCGGCCGGCGCTGCTCTGCTTCGTGAAGGAAGACTGCCCCACCTGCGTGCTCTCGATGCCGCTCATCCAGGCGGCGCAAGAGGCGTTCCATAGCGCGATCGACGTGCTCATCGTGGGCCAGGACGCGGAGGGCAACGCGAAGCTGATCGAGCGGTTCGGGCTGACGGCGCCGATGCTCGACGATTCGGCGCTCAAGGTTTCGTACGCCTACGAGATAGACACCGTCCCGACGGTCATCCTCGCCGACGGCGAGGGGAACGAGCAGCGCCAGTTCGTCGGATTCGGGAAGACCGACTGGCAGGCGCTGTTCGAGCGGCTGGTTACGATTTCGCATGCGCCGGCGCCGGTCGTGGAGTGGCCGACCTACCCCGAATGGCGCCCGGGCTGCGGTTCGAAATCGGTCGAGCCGGGAATTGCCGAGCGGCTGGCGGCGGAGGCGGAAGGCAGCCCGCTGCGGGCGCGGCGCATCGAAATCGGCGCAGCGGACGACCCCTTCGAATTCATGTTCGAGCAGGGCCTGACGGACGGCCTGCCGGTCATCCCGCCGACGCCCGAGCGCGTGCTGCGCATGCTGGATGGGACGAAGCGCGACGGGCAGGAGGTGCTCGGCATCGTGCCGCCGAACCTGGCGCCCGTGACGGTGGAGAAGGTGGCGATCAACGCCGTCATGGCGGGCTGCAAGCCGGAATACCTGCCGGTCGTCATCGCCGCGGTCGAGGCCATCACGACGGAGCAGTTCAACATGCACGGCGTCCTCGCGACGACGCACTTCCCGACGCCCGTGATCATCGTGAACGGCCCCATCCGCGACCGCATCGGGATGAACTACCGGATGAACGTGCTGGGCCAGGGCAACCGGGCCAACGCGACCATCGGGCGGGCCGTGCAACTGGTGGTCCGGAATGTCGGCGGCGGCAAGCCGGGCGAAGTCGACCGGGCGGCGCTAGGGCAGCCGGGCAAGTATACCTTCTGCTTTGCCGAATTCGAAGAACGCAGCAACTGGGAACCGCTCCACGTCGAGCGCGGCTTCCGAAAGGACGAAAGCACCGTCACCGTGTTCGCCGGCGGCGCGCCGAACGGGATCGTCGACCAGTTGTCACGCGGGGCGAAGTCGCTGGCGACGAGTTACGGGCGCGCGCTGGTGGCGGCGAGCCATCCGAAGCACTACAACGCGGGCGAAATCGTGGTGATCGTGCCCCCCGAACACGTCGACACGTTCGCGAAGGACGGCTGGACGAAGGACCAGGTGCGCGACCAGATCCAGCGGGCGACTCTCCGGCCGGCGCGCGAACTGGTGCGCGATGACGACTGCGCCGAGGGCATCACGCTCGAGGCGGCGGAGCGGATCGGCCTCGACACACTCGTCCCCAAGTTCCGTTCGAAGGAGATGATCACGCTCGTCGTGGCGGGCGGAGAGGCGGGTAAGTTCGGCGCCTACCTGGGCGGGTGGGTGAGCGGCCCCGTTGGCAGCACAATGACAACAGTTCGTATTGACGAATAACTTTACGCGAAAATTGCAGTTAATTAAATAGAACCAGATCGCAATTTCTATCGTAGATACATAGACGGTTTCGTTGACATTGATTGACAACGACCACTAGTCTCAACGCGCGTCCAAGGCGCATACCTGCCATTACATGGCGGGCCCATATATCCATTGGAGGGAAGATGTCTCAAGACGAGCTGAACTACTGGAGCAGGCTCACCAAGCGGGCCGTTTCACGGCGAACGGTGATAAGGGGGGCAGGCGTCGGTAGCATCGGGCTGGCAACCGCGGTTGCAGTCGGGTGTGGCGACGATGACGACGACGACGACGGCGGCACCGGTGGCGGCGGCAACACGCCGGGCACCGGCGCGAGCCCAACGACCCAGGCGGAACAGCCCAAGTCGGGCGGCACGCTGACGTTGCTGATGGGCGGGTCTCCACGAAGCCTCGACCCGCACTTCGATACGTTCCCCTACAACACCGCAATCACGAACAACACCAACGAGCGTCTCCTGCGGTTCACGCCCGATCTCAAAGAAGTCGAGACCGAAATGGCAGAGGCGCTGCCGGAAAACCCGGACTCGATGACGTTCGTGATCAAGTTGAAGCCGGGGATCAAGTTCCAGAACATCGAACCGGTGAACGGTCGACCGTTCACCTCGGCCGATGTCAAGTACAGCCTCGAACGGCAGATGACCGACCAGGCTGGCAAGTTCCAGCATGCCTACTTCTTCCTCGGCGCCATCGACACGATCGAGACGCCGGACGACCTGACCGTCCGGATCAACATGAAGAAGCAGTACGCGCCCATGCTGAGCTACCTCGCCAGCCCGTGGACGCTCATGATCGCGAGAGAGGCGGTCGAGCAATACGGCGACCTGACCGAGCACGCCATCGGCACGGGGCCGTTCATCCTCAAGAACTGGCAGAAGGACGTCAAGTTCGAACTGGACAAGAACCCCGAGTACTGGCAGAGCGGCCTGCCGTACGTCGACAAGCTGGTCGCCCTGATTTCGACCGACCCCGACACCCAGGCGACGATGTTCATCGACCGGCAGGTGGATGGCGGCGTGCTCGGTTCCAACCAGCGGCAGCGGACGCTCGACGCGCGAAAGGATGCGAACTACAAGGCAGTCCCGACGCAGTTCTGGCGCCAGTTCCGCATGTCGCCGACGACCGCGCCGGGGACCGAGCCGGGACCGTACCAGGCTCCGCTCAGCGACATCCGCTTCCGCGAGGCGGTCGTCCGGGCGATCAACAAGCAGGAGATCCTCGACCTCGTGATCGACGG
>DATBWD010000249.1:0-3224 GCA_036515015.1 Tepidiformaceae bacterium | reverse complement strand
GACAGGTGCGTTGGCTGCATGGAGTGCGTCAACGCCTGCCCCGATACCGCCATCCTCGCGAAGGCGCTGCCCGAGGCGACCATCGACGAGGCCCTTTCGTCACTCGATCCGGAAGCTGCCGCCGAACAGCGCGCGAACTGGGTGGCGACTCGCAAATACTTCGATGTCCCCTCTGCAAAGGGCCAACCAGGCGCCCTCTTCGGGATCTTCGTTGACGCCTCGAAGTGCAAGGGCTGCGCTGAATGCGTCGAGGTCTGTGGCGCCCACGATGCCCTGAAAATGGTGCAGAAGACGGACAAAGTCCTCGAGCAGGCCCGCCGTGGCTTCGATGTCTACCGCGCCACCCCCGACACTCCGGCCGCGTACATCAACGAAAAGTCGCTCGGCGACCTGATGCTCGCGGAGCGTTCGCTGCTCTATGCGGGCGGGGCCGGCAGTTGCATGGGCTGCGGCGAGGCAACGGCCATCCGCATGATGCTCTCCGCCACCGGGTTCCAGTACGGCCGCGAAAACATCGCCATCGTGAACTCCACCGGTTGCTCCAGCGTCTACGCCTCCACCTACCCCTACAACCCGTACCGCGTCAGCTGGACCAACTCGCTCTTCGAAAACGCGCCGGCGGTGGCGATGGGCGTCCGCGTGCGCTGGGACCAGCAGGGCTGGAACGACAAGCGCCTCTGGGTCATTGGCGGCGATGGCGCCATGGTCGATATCGGCTTCGGCTCGCTCTCGCGAATGCTCATGTCGGGTCTCGACATCAAGGTGCTCGTACTCGACACCCAGGTCTACAGCAACACCGGCGGCCAGGCTTCGACCAGCAGCTTCTGGGGCCAGGACAGCAAGATGGCCTCCATCGGCCGTGCCCAGACGGGCAAAACCGAACGGCGCAAGGATCTCGGCGTCGTCGCGGCGATGCACCCGAACGTCTTCGTCGCCCAGACGATCACCGGCGACCTTGGCCACTTCTATCGCACCATCATGGCCGCGAACGAATTCCCCGGGCCCGCCGTCGTCACCGTCTACACGACCTGCCAGCCGGAACACGGCGTGGGCGACAACATGTCCTCGCACCAGGCACGGCTCGCCCGCGACAGCCGCGCGTTCCCCGTCTTCGTCCACGACCCGAGGCAGGGTGAACTCATGCGCGAGCGCATCAGCCTGCGCGGCAACCCCTCGCTCAAGGACGATTGGACCGTGAACCCGAAGACCGGCGAGCCGGTCGACTTCGTCGCCTTCGCACGCACCGAAGGACGGTTCGCCCGCCAGTTCGACGATGATGGCAACCCCTCTGAGTCGCTGCTTCGCGCCCAGGAGGACCGCCTCGCTCACTGGCACCTCCTCCAGGAACTGGCCGGCCTCCGCTAGGGCTTACTTCCGGAACCGGGCGAACGAATCGGACTCGTCGCTTCGGCCTCGCAGCCGCCCGAGGGCGTTCATCTGACCGTGGTACCGGAATAGCGCCCCCACCCCCATGATCTCGAGCGCTGTGTTCAGCGTTTCCTTGTTGTGGAGCGCGCCCTCGAACGGGACCTCGAGACAATCCTTCACGATGCCATCGACAGTCTCGTCGAGTTGCTCGGCAGGGACGGCCAGGCTCACGAGGCCGATGCGTTCCGCTTCGCGCCCGTCGATCACGCGCCCCGTCAGGAGCAGGTACCTCGCCTTCTTCAGGCCCAGCGCCACCTGCCACAGCGGCATGCTGCTCGCCCCGCCCATCTTCACCGCCGGGTGGCCGAGCTTCGCGTCCTCCGCCGCGACCGAGATGTCGCACAGGAGTTGCAGGTAGCATCCCGCGGCCAGGGCGTGGCCATGCACCTTCGCGATCGTCGGTTTGGGACAGTTCCAGATCCGCTCGTAACGCGCCTCGATGCCCCGGAGCGTCATGACGGCGCTGCCGAGTGTCCACCGGCCGTCGTCCGCCGGGGGCGTCGTGTAATAACTGCCCGCCAGGTCGTACCCGGCGCAGAACGACTGCCCCGCTCCCGACAACACCACCACCCGCACCGAGTCATCCCGTTCGGCCTCGGCGAACGCCGCGTCGATGTCGTCGAGCAATTGGTGGTTGAGAGCGTTGCGCTTCTCCGGGCGGTTGAGCACCACCCGCGCCACGCCGCCGTCCACGCTGTAGTTCACGGTCTCCAGTTCCATGGCTGCCTCCTGATGCGGCCATTCTAGCCCGGGAACGCCCGCTCCCCGCAGCGCCCGCCCGGCGCCTCGATTGACACCCCTCACGGCCCCGGCGTACAACGAGACGAACGATCGTTCGTCAAAGGTGAATATGCCCCGTCTTGATCTTGCGGTGCCCGGCAAGAGCATCGCCGAACAATGCGAACTCGCCCGCCTCGCGGAGTCCCGCGGCTTCGGCGGCGCGTGGGTCTCCGAAGTCTCCGGCTCCGATGCAGTGACCCAGGCAGCTGCCATTGGCGCCGCGCTCGAGTCCGCTCGCGTCGGTACAGCCATCGTCCCGATCCAGACGCGTGACCCGCTGCTCATGGCGATGACCGCCCACTCCCTCCAGTCCCATTTGGACGGCCGCTTCGTCCTCGGACTCGGCACGAGCACACGCGTGATCATCGAAGACTGGCACTCGCGGCCGTGGGGCTCGCCCATCTCCGGCATGCGCGACTACGTCAGCCTCGTCCGTAGCTTCCTCGGCGGCGAACGCGTGACCTTCGAAGGCTCGGGCTGGAAGTATTCCCGGGCGTCCCTATCGAGTTCGAATCCGCGGCAGGTGCCCATCTATCTCGCCGCCCTCAACGAACGCATGCTCCGCCTCGCCGGCGAAGTGGCCGACGGCGTCATCCTCAATTTTGGGAGCGTCGATTACGTGCGCTGGGCGATGGACGTGCTCAGGTCCGCCCGGGCCGAGTCCGGCCGCGACGGCCCCTTCGAGGTCGCTCTCTTCCTCCGCGCCAGCGTCACGCCCGACCCCGAGTTGGTCCTTCGCCGCTACCAGCAGGAGTTCCTCACCTACCTGCTTTCGCCCGTCTACCAGGTGATGTTCTCGAGAGAAGGCCAGGGAGAGCTCTGCAACTCGACAGCCGAACTGTGGGCGCAGGGCGAACGCGAAGCAGCGCTCGAGTCCATCCCCATGGACTTCTGTCGCGACCGCGCCCTCATCGGGACTCGAGAGGAGATTCACGCTCGTCTCGATGACTACTTCCAGGCCGGCATCGACACCATCCTTTTGCTGCCGGTGCCCAACCCCTCTGATGACTATCACG